>NZ_JBSWYX010000038.1:0-26365 GCF_056161345.1 Salipiger sp. ABF4_146
GAACATTGCGAAACGCACTCCTTCTCTTTGGATGCGTATCAACTCGCAATGGCTGATCCCGTCGGCAATGTGGGGCGGCGACAGCGTTTACGCACCGCCAGTGCCTTGCACGCAGTGGTCGGGCCAGAGAACCTGGGTGCCGTAGGGCATCTCAGTGGTCTCGAAGGGAGCTTTCCCTTCATGAGCGGACGCGAAGCTTTGGTGTCCAGCGGGGTGCCAGTCCTGGGTTATGACGACATTGTCGAAGGCGGTCATGAGGGCGTCGACTTCGGGCAGGACGTCGTTGCCATTCGGAACAGCGAGAGAACCTGCATTCCACGCGGCTTCCTTTTCGGGCAGGAAATCGTACTGCACGTCGATGACAAGGAGGGCCGTCGTAGCTTGGTCGATGGTGTTAATGTCAAACATTGGTAGTCACTTTCAGTTTTCCTGACCCCACCATTGGGGCCGGTAGGTTGGTGCGCTGCCCGCGACCCCAACTTGGGGCCCAGGCACACGCATGGCAGGGGATCAGTCCCCCATGCTCTTGCGATTTTCAGAGTCCGAACGCGTGCGCCACTTTCCGTCATCCCGCAGGATAAAGACCCGCTCGGGATCGTCGATATAGATGCACTTGGTCCCAACCGGCTGGTCCTTGGGGAAGTCAGTCTGCGGATCTTGGTCTTCAGTCGGTTCGACTTCGATGGCCACGCGCAGGTGGGGCGGATACTCCTGCTCGTAGTAGTTCCAGAGCTTTGCTGGCACCATGTCCATCCAAGCGGGATCGCGGCGCTCGATCAGCATGCGGGCTTCGCTTGAAGAGATGCCGTCTTCTGTGCGGTCCAGGATGTGGATACGCTTCCCCGTATCCGGGTTCTCCCAAACGTTGAAGCGACCGCGCTTGAACGTCGGCTCGACCTTGAGCGACGCGAAGTGAGCCTCGTACCAGCGGGCTTCATGCTTTGATCCGGAGTAGAGGTCGGTCGGTTCAGGGAGCTGGTTTCTCGCGATGCGGTCGAGGACGTAGTTGCCCCAATCCGCAGTGCGGTCGGTCGCGCCGATATCTTGAAGCATGCAAATCTTGAACGCGTTGCCCCAGATGCCTTGATGCGCGATGCGCTTTTGGTCCGCGGTGAGCGGGTTGCCCTCGACCCCATGCTTTTCACACGAGCCCAGGCCCATGATGTTGACCGAGTTGTCGATCATCATCTGACTTTCGATGCCGGCGTGGGCCAGCGTCTTCACTTGCTGGCGAGAGATGATGAGCCCGACACGGTCGTTGCTGATACGGGGATCAATTTTCAGAGTTTTGGTTACCATTTTAGTATCTCCTCGCTTCAGACTTCGACCGGAATGTCGGCGACGCCTTCAGTCCCGAAGACCTCGCGGTAGTAGGCGATCTCTTCTTCGGGGCCGGTGGCCTTGGTGTAGTTGTCCGAGAGTTTCACTGCGCCGACCTTGCCGCCGGTTTTGAGGTCCTTCACCTCGGTGACTTTGCAGACGAGCGAGATCGGGTTGAGGTCGGTCCCGCCGCGGGGATCACAATCTCTGAAATCGTTCGTGGCATTGGTGCCCCAGCCAAAGCCGCAGCGAATGCGATCCCGGAACTTGTTGCTGAGGTCGATCATCAGCTTGTGGTCGAGGCCATCCGAGAACAGCTGCAGCTTGCTCCGGGGATCGACGCCGAGCGAATTCCAGAACGCGATCTTCTCCTCGGCCGCGATATAGGGATCCTTGCTGTCTTCCCGGAAGCCAGTCCAGTGCTCGATGTTCGGGAAGCAGCTTTCTGCGTTTTGCAAAAACTGAGTGGAGCCGAACGTGTCGGGAAGGGCCACCAGAAGGTTCCCGCTGAAAGTCTGTTCCCATTGCTCGAGGACGCGGTACTGGCTCATGAATACCGAATGCTTGTCGTAAGGCTTCTCGCCGTCATGCATGCCGTCCAGGCGGGCCAAGGCGGTGATCGTCATCGGGAGCTCGTGCGCGTTGGTGCCGATTGCCTCGAGGTCCATGCGCATGGCGTGCAGCGCGTTGGATGTTCCGATGAAGCCCGCGCCGAGTTCCTCCTGCATGGCCTCGATCACAAACTCCTGCCAGAGGAACCCGTGACGGCGCCGGCTACCGAACTCGGCAATTCCGCCGACATCGGCTTCCTTGAGGGCCTTCAGCTTGGCGACCAGTTTGGAGGTCGCGTTCGCATAGAGGACGGTGAGCTCGTACTTGGACATGTCAGCCATGGCCGCGCGGGACTTGGCTTCGTTGATCACTGCCAGGGCGTAGATCTCCCAGAGTGTGGTTTCGAACCAAGTGCCGCTGAAGGTGATGTGGTATTCCCCATCCCGGACCTCGAGGTGATAGTCGGGCAGCTGGAGCTGGGCGAGAGCGGCAATGAAGTCGCCGGGGAAGATGCCTTCCTGGCCGTAGAAGCTGTTGCCTTTGAGCCAGATGAGCTCCGACTTGGTGAAGCGTAGCGAGCGGACGTGGTCGAGTTGCTCGCGGAGTTGCGCCTCGGGGACAATCGCGGGCAGCTTCACCGCCTTGGTGCGGTTCTTGACAGTGAAGGTCACACCGACATCCGGATAGTGCTTCCAGATGAAGTAGGCCATCAGGAGCTTGTAGAAGTCGGTGTCCATAAGCGAACGGACGTAGGGGTCGAATTTATAGTTCGCGTTGTGGATGCGCTGAGCAAAGTTGGTGGTCATGGTGTTGTCTCGAAATAGAATTGGGGGAGGGCGCCCAGATCACCTGGGCGCGCGCAAAATTCAGAAGGAGTAGATGCCTGCAGTCGGGTACCGCCACCCGGCGCCGAAATCGGTCGCGTTGATTTTCACACCCGGCGGTGCTTGCATCCGCTTGTATTGCGCTCTGCGCAGCAGCCCGGCGATCCGGTCCGAGTAGGTTTGTGCGTCCATGCCACCGGTCAGGCGGGGCAGATCGTTTCCGAACGTCTTTTCCAGGCGGGTAGCAGCGACCTTCGAACTACCGAATTCTTCGACCAAGATACGCAGGACAAAATCGAGCGCCTCATAGTCACCGAGGGTGTTCGCGTCCTCTTGGTCGTCGGCGAGTTCTGCTGATGGCGGCCGATCGATGATCTCAGTCGGGATGGGATCGCAAGTATCGAAACCCTCGTATCCATTGCGCCAGCGGGCCATGGCGAAGGCGTCGGTTTTCCACACGCTTTTGAGAGGGTTGTAGCCACCGCTCATGTCTCCATAGAGCGTTGCATAGCCCACGGACATCTCCGACTTATTGCCGGTCGACAGAAGGATGGTGCCGGGAATGGCGTTGGTGATGCCCATCAACTTGAGACCGCGCAAGCGGGCCTGATAGTTCTCTCGAGCCAGTGCAAGATCGGGGTCTTCACCCACCTCCGGAGCCAGTTCCTCGCAGAATACGGACATCGCTTCGTCGACAGCACTGAAGGCATCTTCGATGCTGATGGTTCGCTGGTGGATATCCAGGCGGTTCATGAGCTCGGTGGCGAGGTCGATGCTTTCTTGGCTTGTGTACAGGCTGGGCATCATTACCCCGATGACGTTTTCAGAGCCGATTGCGTCGGCAGCCATAGTGGCCACCAGCGCACTGTCGAGACCGCCCGAGACGCCGAGGACGACCCGTTTCATGCCGGTCTTGCCAAGGTAGTCTCTGAGGCCCAGAACGCAGGCTTGATAGTCGGTCTCGATGGGGTCAGCAGGGTAGAGTGCGCGTTCTCCGCCCTCAAAGCCAATGGTGGTCTGTCCCAGCTGGTCTCGCTTGAGGGATACCTTCTGTTCGGCGCGATCGAAGGCCGGCCCCTGCAGAAGGCTGCCGTCCGGGCTGTGGGGATCGGGATCAAAGGCAAAGCTGCCACCATCGAAAACGAGCTCGTCCTGACCGCCGTACTGGTTCACGTAGATGAGGGGCAGGCCGGTCTCTTTGGCGCGTGCGCGAGCGTGGCGCAGGCGGACATCGTGCTTGCCGCGTTGATAGGGAGAGCCGTTGAGAACCAGCAGTACATCTGCAAGCTCGTCCGCAAGGCCGCGCGAAACCCGGCCATGCCACATGTCTTCGCAGATCTGGACGCCAAGCTGGAAGCCGCGGAAGGAGAGGGGGGCAGGGCGGCTACCTTCGGCCGAGGCGAAGACACGGCGCTCGTCGAAGACATCGTTGTTGGGCAACTCGGTTTTCATGACCGTGCGGATCGAGCCATCGACATCGATCAGCAGTGCTGCGTTCCCGGGAAGGGTCGTTCTTGCGACAGGTGCACCGATCAGGATGGCCGGGCCCTGCTTATCGACGACGGCCTGGCGGATGCGCTCGATGCCGGCATCAACTTGCGACAGGAAGCCGGGGCGAAGCACCAGGTCTTGCAGAGGGTAACCGGAAATGAAGCACTCCGAGAAAACCAGGAGGTCTGCGACCGCATTGCGGCTCAGCACGTCGAGAACGATGTTGGTGTTTCCGTCGATATCCCCGACGGTCGGGTTGTCCTGCACTAGGACAAGATGCAATGCATCCTGTGTCATGTCTGCTCCTTCTCATCCCACCGTGGGACGGAAATTTTGCTTAGGCCGCAACCCCACCATTGGGGCTCGGTAGAATAAGATATGGCGCCAGCCTATCCATAATGCAAGGATAAACTGGCGCCATTGTTCGAAGATCGGTCGTGTGGTGTTGTCAGGCCATCCCGAGGGCGGTCGGGTCGAACTCCACACCGACGACCTTCCAGGTTAGGCCGCGAGGTGCCATCACGAGGCTTACGGGGCCTGCGTCGGTCTCTAGGTTGATCTTGAACCGCGTGACGCCGAAGCCGAAACTATAGTCCATGTCTCCGGTGTTGGGTCTCGCTCCCATGCCGCTGTTGGCCCAGGACGTGACCGCTTGCTCGCTGGCGAAGTTGTCCAACATATCGGTAAGAATGGCTTTCGTCATCTCGCGCGCCATGGGGTTCTGTTCTGCGGCAACGATATCGTCGATTTCGGACCGGACATTTTCACGGAGGGAAACGAAATCGATCTTGGCGACAAGGGCATCGGCATCTTGGTTGTCGATGGCGGACTTGAGGCTCGACGCAGCGATCAGCGGGCTGGCGAAAACATGGGCACCAAGCACAACAAGTGCGAGAGCGCCAGCGGCGATGTGCTTCTTCATAATATTCCTTTGGTCTGTGTGACGCTATGTAAAGCGTAAGTGAGGTGACGTGTAAATAGAATAGATCGGATATAGGCCAATAAGTTGGCTATCGGTCATTCTTTACTGAGATACTCCGGGGAAACTCTGAAAACAAATTGGAAAAGTGTATGGGTCACCATCTTGGCGCAGGGCTGTCGGTCTGGATCGATGCTGGTTGGACATCCATATGCTCGTTAAATGAGCTCTCATGAGCGAGCATTCTTGCGACTTCCTCGGGGCCGAGACTGCGCTCGATGGTGAGGATTTCAGGATCGAGGATGACCCAGCTGTCTTCAAGCTCTGGCACGCGCTTGCGGACCTCTGCGTCGCTCATCCGGTTGAACCTGTCGCTTCCGATTGTCAGGATCTTTTCGAGGGCGACTTGGTCGACGCCTTCGTAGCGGTTGAGGTACACGAGGGCGGCCGATCCGTTGCTGCGCGCGCGCTTGTTGGTACTGCGCCAGCCGCCCGGGCGGTCCTTCACGCGTTTCAGTTCGTTCGGAGACAGTTGGGAGGCATTGACGGTCACCTCGATCACAGTGCCGCGCCCGGCGCGCATCTTGGCCTGAGCCAACGAACCCAGGTGTATGCCTTCGGGGAAGTCTGAGAGGTCTCCGAAGGCGAAGGTCTCTGCAGGAACGTCGCGCGTGCGAATACCGTGATAGGCAGTCCAACTTTCAAAGTGACTCATGCGGGGAACCTCTGGTGCTGGTTCCCAGGTAGGCAGCGTGAAGCAACTTTTGGTCGGCGGCACGCATGGGTATTGGGCTATTTCTATTCAGCTGCGGCGCCCAGCGAGACTGGCGATCGGTAGCCCAGGCATTTGCGGACGTCGCGTTGAGGTACTGCCAGCCGGGTGCTGGTGGAGGTCCAGTCGGGGCGCGAATAGATGCTGCGGCGGACGGTTCATCCACCTGACCGGCGGCTTGTCTTGACGCGACAATGCAAACGCATTACCTATAGCGGGCAGCAACGACCTCTTTCTTTCAGGAGACTGCCATGACAGCGCTCGCTCAAGATGTCTCGAAACTCACTGATCGGTATCAGACGACCGTGCCGGCGGGTGTGCGCAAGCAGCTTAAGCTGGGTAAGGGCGATCAAATTCGCTACTGCACGGAACCGAGTGGCAGGGTCTATATTGAGCCCGTGCGCGCTGAAGAAGAAGACCCTGCGCTTGGGGCCTTTCTCGATTTTATCGAGGCAGATATCACGGCGCATCCGGACCGCATCCGGGCGTTTGATGGGGCTTTGCATGACCGTCTTGCAGCACTTGTCGGAGACGTTGAGGTTGATCTCGATGCTCCGCTATCGCTCGAGGACGAATGAGCGGCGATAGCGAGCCCGCTCAAGCGCCTCTTGTCGCAAACGGATGGTCGATCTACGCGCACCCGCTATTTCTGGACCAGCTCGAAGGGCTGACCGAGGAAGTCGAGACGCGTAGGGCCCGCGATCCCAAGACCTGGTGCAAGAAAAATTGCGCGAAACGGCTGGCCGCCATCTTCACGCTGGTGACCGAGGCTATACCAGCGGATCCAGGTGCAGCGGCCTTCCGGCAAGGCGGCGCACTCGGCGATCATCGCAAGCACTGGTTCCGGGCGAAATTCTTCCAGCAGTATCGGTTGTTCTACCGCTTCAACAGCGATGCAAAGGTCATTGTGGTGGCATGGGTGAACGACGACAAGACCCTACGCGCCTACGGCAGCAAGACGGATGCCTATGCGACCTTCAAAGGTATGCTGGACAATGGCAATCCACCTGACAACTTCGACGCGCTCTTGAAAGAAGCCGCGGCGGCAGACAAGCGGTTCGAAACTTCCCTTGAAGCGGAGGCAGATCGGTAACCAGGTCAACGGGCGCTCGGGACCAGACCGGGTGTGGGAATACTCGTAAGTTTTCGGCGGGGGGGGGGCTGGCAAGTGGGAATTAGGGGCGCCCAAAATCCATCTCTGTTGTAACCAAGTTGAAATGTCACCGCGTCTGCAAAGCAGGAATGTCATCAGATGGCGTGACGAGAGAAGCCCGAATACGTCATAACGAACCTGCGGCAGATCGAAGTGCTGCATGACCAAGTTGCGGAGATCGCAGACGCGGTTCGGTAGATCGGCGTGACGTAGCAGCCCTACTACGCTTCCCTACTACGCTTGCGGCCCGCGTTGACCGGCACCAAAAGACTCAACTCTAAATCAATCCCCCCAGTTCCACTGCTTTGGTGCGTGAGCCGCGTTGCGCGCCGGATTGCCACTAAGCTACCGAAAGTTCGGCAAGAAATAGTGTCTTCGTTGCTAATGTGAATAAACAGCAAAAAGCCTGCCGAACCATTTCCAGGAAGGACTTGTTCGTCTACCAGAAGGACCAAGACCATGAAAAAGTATCTCTATATCACTGCCATCGCTCTTCCCATCGTGACAGGTTCAGCATGGGCTCAGGAAACGACCATCCAGCCAACGGACCAAGTCCCCGCAGAACTGACGGAGGGCGAAACTCCGGACGCTGAGATGGCGGGGGACGCGCCCGCAGCCGGCGACATGGCGACTGAGCCCGCTCCAGCCGACGGCATTGCGACCGAAAGCGCGGACAGCGAAACAACTGTGCCGCCCTCGGAGACTGTCGTGCCGCAACAGGACAGCGCCGAGATGCTCGGCGACTGGCTGCTCAGCACGTCGGTGACCTCACCGGACGGGGAGACCATCGGCAGCATCAAGAATTTCATTCTCACTGAGGACGGACAGATCACAGCTGTAATCCTAGGTGTCGGCGGCTTCCTTGGTATCGGGGAAAAGGACATCGCAGTCGAATATAGCCAGTTGGACATCCAGTACGACGGCAACGCCATTCAGCTCGCCATGACGCGAGAGGAGGCAGATGCCGCGCCTGAATACCAATACAGGGATAAGCAGACCCCGCCCCCTGCGACGGGTGACGCGATGGGGGCAACCGGAACCGACATGAATAGCGAGACCGGTATGACGGGTGGCGAAGCCGGGACGGTGGGCGCCGCACCTACAGAATGACGCGTTTCGTCCGCGTCTGAGTTGCCGAATTTTGCCAGCGCCCGGCTGAAATCTCAGCCGGCGCTTCGCCAATCTTCCACGGTTGGATCGCACCACGCCGCCAAGTTGGTTTCATGTCCACCCGCTTCTGCGAACCTTCCCAGGTCCGGCTATTCGCCGCGAACGCGAAGCCGCGGCATGCGCGAACTCGCGTCTTACGGACTTTGCTACCTCTCACCGAGGCGCTAGCCGCAACCGTCATCTTCTGGCTCTGAAACCAATGAGGCCAGATCCCAAGACGAGGCTCTATTTGCCTCACGGCGGCAAGCTAAATAGAGGACGCGTTGACCTGGGCGGCGACTGTTTCCAGCGGATAGCGAAAGCGACTATCTCGAGGTTCGTGCTGCGCGCAGCGCGCTTTTAGCCGAGCGCGGACACGCAGGAGGGATTTTCTCACACGCTGCGTCTTGTTGGAAAACGGCGGTACGGGCGCTCCCACGGCCGCCGGCATTCGGCTGATATTTTGAGTTGGTTCGGTGAGCGGCAAGAGGCTGTTCAGATAGTCGCTGAGTCTGGCCTCCATACGATTGGGTGATGGCAGGTCTGAACTGCGCGCGATGCAGATAAAGGTACCGCTGCCCTCGTAGCTGGTGAGTAGCCGAGGCGCCTCGCTCGCGGAATGCAGACCTTGTGCGACTTGCTCCAAGAGTGCGGTCAGCTCTCCCGTGGTTGTATTGGCATATAGGCTTGCAAAGTCATGGATTTGCGCGCCAAAAATGCGGCTCCGCTGGATGCCCTTACGAGGCAACTGCGCTAAATAATTTCCGAGCGAAAATGAGTCGACCAACGCCTCGCTGGAGGGCAGCGCGATACTGTCTTTGTAGCCGAAAGGATGAGTGCCGCGCGGCGCCTGCAGATGCTGCGTTCCAACGCGAACGATCTCGGGTGCGGCGCGCAGGCGCTCGGCGACCCGCAGCCGACCGTTGAGCGAGCGGGCGCTGAGGTTCTTGAGGATGTAGTCATTGGCCCCGGCGGCAAATGCGGCCTCAATATCTCCGCCATCGGTGCGCGCTGTCAACATGATGATCGGGGTCGAAGCGTAGCGCGGAAGGGCGCGGATATGGCGGCAGAGTTCAATGCCATCCATTTCCGGCATCTCGATATCCAGGAGCAGGCAGTCAAATGCCAGTTCCGATCCATTCAGCAGACGAAGTGCTTCGCGGCCGCTGGCCGCGCTGTGGACCACCATGTCGCTCTCGAGCAGCAACGGCAGGAGATCTTGCATCAGGGGGCTGTCGTCAACAGCGAGTATGCGCATGGGTACTTCCTCATGATAGCAGTGGCTTGTGACGCGTTTGTTCGCACGTTCTTTGGCGTTGTCGGGCTTAGCCCTCGGTCAGAGCAGGGCTGCCAAGAGTCCGACCCAGGATAGCGAGCCGAGGCAGGCACCGGGCAAGAGCTACCATCCGGCACAGAATCGCGAGTGAGACTGGGACGGGTCGGCGCAGTCCTGTGCGAGGCGGGCGGACGATAGAGCGGGCTTCTCGGCCTGCTCCTCCTTTACCAATTTCGTGCTAAGAATGGCGGCCACTTGGGTCTCGACGCAGGCGTGTCCGAAACTCGCAACACGCTGCGCTGCCGGTAGCTTTGTGGCGGCTACTCGTTGCGACGCGCTGTTCGACTGGGATGTTGGTGCGGCGGCGGAGGTGAGGTGAGCGGGCATCAATTGGCACTCCTTGGTCACATGAGGTCTGTGATGTACGTGCGGGAGTTAGGTGGCCTGCCCCGCCCGAAGGGGGGAAGGGGCAGCAGGGCAGGCCATTTCAACTGGATCCGTGAGTGGGGTCAGCTGAAATCTTCGTCTGTTGGGCCGGACAGTCCGTCGAGCAGGTCAGGACCGGCGGAGGGGCTATCCCCGTGATCACCGGAGAAGCCGCCGAGCAGCGATCCACCGCCGCCCAGCAAGCCGCCCACCGGGCCCTGGTCACCGAGCAGCGTCTCGCTGAGCCCGCCTTCAAGCCCGCCGCCAAGAAGGTCTCCGGCACTATCGCCGTCGCCTCCGAGCAGCCCGTCGAGCAAGTCGCCGAGCGGGTCCTCCTGCGGCGTGCCGCCGCCATCGGTCTCGCCCATGGTGCCGGTGGAGGTCAGCTCGCCGACCAGCCCGTTGGCCCCGGTGATGTCGCCAAGCGCGCCGTCATTGCCGATGAGTTCGCCGAGCAGGCCTTCCGAGCCAGTGATCTCGCCGAGCGCGCCGGAGTTGCCGGTGACGTCTCCGAGCAGCCCGCCATCGGCGATGATCCCATCGCTGAGGCCGATCTCGGGGGAGATCATGCCGTCGCCCAGCAGTGGCTGGCCAAAGAGCTCTTCGGTCAGGTCACTCAGCGGGCTATCGGGGCCGGCGATTTCGCCGAGCAGGCCGTCAGAGCCGGTGATCTCGCCGAGCGCGCCAGAGTTGCCGGTGATATCGCCGAGCAGCCCGCCATCCGCGATCAGCGGATCGACCAGACCCTGACTGCCGCCGTCGCCGGGATCGCCGGGCGCGTCGCCCTCGCCGAGCAGGCCGGAGAGCAGCCCATCCTCGCCGATGATCCCGTCGAGCAGCTCGTCGGTCCCCGGCTCCTCCGACGGATCGTCGCCGCCGGCGTCGCCGTCACCCAGCAGGCCGGCTCCGGTCAGCTCGCCAACCAGCCCGTCGGCCCCGGTGATATCGCTGAGCGCACCGTCGTTGCCGGCGATCTCGCCAAGCAGGCCGTCCGAGCCAGTGATTTCTCCAAGGGCACCGGAGTTGCCGGTGACGTCTCCGAGCAGCCCGTCGTCCGCGATCAGCGGATCGACCAGACCCTCGCCTTCGCCGGGCTCTTCGCCCTCGCCGAGCAGGCCGGAGAGCAGCCCATCCTCGCCAATGACCCCATCGAGCAGCTCGTCGGTCCCCGGCTCCTCCGACGGATCGTCGCCGCCGGCGTCGCCGTCACCCAGCAGGGCGGCTCCGGTCAGCTCGCCAACCAGCCCGTCGGCCCCGGTGATATCGCTGAGCGCACCGTCGTTGCCGGCGATCTCGCCAAGCAGACCGTCCGAACCGGTGATCTGGCCAAGGGCGCCGGAGTTGCCGGTGACATCTCCGAGCAGCCCGCCGTCCGCGATCAGCGGATCGACCAGACCCTCGCCTTCGCCGGGCTCTTCGCCCTCGCCGAGCAGGCCCGAGAGCAGCCCCTCCTCGCCGATGATCTCATCGAGCAGCTCGCCGGTACCCGGCTCCTCACCGGGATCGTCGCTGCCATTGCCTTCGCCGAGCAGTCCGGTTCCGGTCAGCTCGCCGACCAGACCGTCGGCCCCGGTGATGGCGCTGAGCGCACCGTCGTTGCCGGCGATCTCGCCAAGCAGGCCGTCCGAGCCGGTGACCTCGCCAAGCGCGCCAGAGTTGCCGGTGACGTCCCCGAGCAGCCCGTCATCCGCGATCACGGCGTCGGCGAGCCCGGTTTCCCGGCTGATGCTGCCATCTCCGACCAGGGGCTGGCCGAAGAGTTGCTCGACGGTTTCGCTAAGCGGAGCCTCCGGGCCGGCGATGTCGCCGAGCAGCCCGTCAGAGCCGGTCACCTCGCCGAGCGCGCTTTCGTTCCCTGTCAGCCCGCCGAGTAGCCCGGCATCGGCAACCAGCGGGTCGAGCACGCCCTGCGTGGAAGCGCCGTCGGTTCCGTCGGTGGTATCCGTGCCATCGGTTCCATCTGTGGGGTCCGTGCCGTCGGTTCCGTCGGTTGTGTCCGTGCCATCGGTGCCATCGGTTCCGTCGGTAGTATCCGTGCCATCGGTGCCGTCGGTGGGGTCGGTGCCATCGGTTCCGTCTGTGGGGTCCGTCCCATCGGTGCCGTCGGTGGTATCCGAGCCGTCGGTTCCGTCGGTGGTATCCGTTCCGTCGGTTCCGTCGGTGGTATCCGTCCCATCGGTGCCGTCGGTGGTATCCGTGCCGTCGGTTCCGTCGGTGGTATCCGTCCCATCGGTGCCGTCGGTGGTATCCGTTCCATCGGTGCCGTCGGTGGTATCCGTGCCGTCGGTTCCGTCGGTGGTATCCGTTCCATCGGTGCCGTCGGTGGTCTCCGTGCCGTCGGTGCCGTCGGTGGTATCCGTTCCATCGGTGCCGTCGGTGGTATCCGTTCCATCGGTGCCGTCGGTGGTATCCGTACCGTCGGTTCCGTCGGTGGTATCCGTCCCATCGGTGCCGTCGGTGGTATCCGTGGCGTCGGTGCCGTCGGTGGTATCCGTGCCGTCGGTGCCGTCGGTGGTATCCGTCCCATCGGTGCCGTCGGTGGTATCCGTGCCGTCGGTTCCGTCGGTTGTGTCCGTGCCATCGGTTCCGTCGGTGGTATCCGTGCCGTCGGTTCCGTCGGTTGTGTCGGTGCCATCGGTGCCGTCGGTGGTATCCGTCCCATCGGTGCCGTCGGTGGTATCCGTGCCGTCGGTTCCGTCGGTTGTGTCGGTGCCATCGGTACCGTCGGTGGTGTCGGTGCCGTCGGTGCTGTCGCTCCGCGAGCTGCTGCCTCCGCCGCCGCCGGACAGGGCAAGCCCCAGGCCGGCGATGCCGGCTGCTGCCAGTGCCGCCTGCTCCTCCATGTTCATGCCGAGGCCGGCGGCCTCGTCGAGCTCACCCTCGACTCCGGCTTCGGTGGAATCGCCGAGAATCAGGCTGTGCAGGGAGTCGTTCTCCGCAGGGGTATAGAAATCCTTGATGATCACCCGGTCGCCGTTCTTCAGATCGACGATCAGCGTCTTACCCTGACGACCATAACGCGCAATGTCTTCGGAGACCGCGTCGATGCGAATGCCGATTTCCGGACCTGCCTGAATAACCGTGTCAGCCATCTCTAAACCCCTTGGATAGCCTCGCGTGACCTGCCGCGAGGAAACTTAGATGATTACATTAATTAGTATGTAGAGAAACATACTAAAGGATATCTCGTCAACATCCCTTTGAGTGGCTCTCGAAATTTCCGCCATTGCGCTCCGATGCCGCGGGTAATGTGCAATTCAGGGGCGAATTGACGGCAGTTGTGGAAACAAATCGCGCGGGAATAGCAGAACTTCCGTGGGTTTTTGGTAGGCGCGAGCGCTTGGCGCTGCGGCTTTCGGGGATTTGGCCGGGTTACGCGCAGTAACATTCGAGCCCGATCCATTGCATGCCCCGGGTGTAGGCGCTAAGTAGACATACTAAAGTATGTGATCAATTTGCGCTGCCGCGAATCTTTTGCGCCCGGTGGGAGCCTTTTCGGCGGTCCGCGCCTATACTCTGGCTCCGCAGCTGCCGGAAGATGATAGCGATGACCGGCCGTGGCAGGGAGGACGGGATGCATGGCTGATGAAATCCGCAAGACCGCCAGTAGCGACGAGGATCTCTCGGTCTACCGTCCCGTGGTGCAGGTCATCGCGCGGCTGATCGCAACTGATCGGAGAGCGGCGCTGCTTGCCAGCGAAACGGGGAACATCCTACTTGCCAATGCTCCTGCCAAGGCGCTGGGACTCGAGTCCGCGCCACTGCAGCAGGTGTTCGGCGGTCAGGGCCCTCTCGCGCTAGAGGGGGAGTGGCCCGACATGATGGCACGGGCGCGGCGCGCTGGCAGCGTCCGGGTCTGTGCGAACCGCGGCGGACAGGCTTTGGAGGGCGAGCTGGTGGCGCTGCCGGTGGGACCGGCCACCGGATTCTTTCTGCGCCTGTCGGACTCCGAGGATGAGGCGACATGGCTGCGCAACCGGGCGCGAGCGGCGACCCTGCTACGGGTTGCGCATGACCTGCGGACTCCGATCCAGTCGTTGCTGGCGTCGGCGGAAGGGCTGATCGCTGGCGATGCCCCAGAGCCGGGGGCGCTGGCGCGCCTGCGTCGGGCGGCCGATTTGTCGCTCCAGCACGTCAGCAACGTGCTCTCGGTGCTGCGCGGCGAACAGCGCGCTAGCGGGCTGCAGCCGGACACGGCGTTCTCGGCGGCGCAGGAGCTTGATGAGCTGATCGCGGTGCTGCACCCGGTGGCTGCCGCACGCGGTGCAGAGATCCGCCTAAGCAGCAAGGTCTCGGGGTCCGAGCAACTGGTCGGCCCGGTGCGCTTCGTGCGCGCGCTGTTTCAGAACATGCTCGACAATGCGGTGAAATACGGTGGCCCCGAGATCGACGTGGCCTTTCGACAGGCACCGCTGCCCGCCGCGCCGGAGGGATCAGAACAGGGCGCAGATGCGCCGTTGCAAGAGGTGCTGCTGGAGGTGCGCGACCTTGGCGGGGGTCTGCCGCAGGCGCAGCGCGACCGGCTTGAGGCGGCTCTCGGGTTGGCCACCGAGGGCGGCACCGCGCCGGCGGCCGGCACCGCGAAACCGGTGGAGGGTCGGACATCGAGCCGGCCATCGGGCGGGCTCGACGTGCTGGCGCATGCGTTGCTGCAGCTTGGCGGGACGCTGGAGGTCGAGGACCGCCTGGGCTCTGGTGCGGCGGGCGAGGGCGCGGCGGGTAAGGGCGCGGCGGGGGTGATCGGAACGGTGCTGCGGGCGCGTTTCAGCCTGCCCGCCGATATGGCGGCTGCGGCGGATCCGGTGCCGCCTGCGCCGCGCCCCGCCGCGGTCGACCCGCGTTTGCAGGGCGCACGAATCCTGCTGGTCGAGGACAGCCCTGCGAGCCGGAACTGGCTGTGCCAGGTGCTGCGCAATGCCGGGGCCGAGGTCACGGCGGCGGGCAGCGGCCCCGACGCGCTCGCGCTACTGGCAAAGGACCGCGCGGGCCGTATCGAGCTCGTGCTGTCGGATGTCACCCTGCCCGGGATGCATGGCGTCGAGTTGGCGCGGCGCATCCGGGCTCGGTCGGGGCCCGGCATCGTACCCGGCGCGCCGCGCATCGTCGGGCTGACCGCCCATGCCGACGACCGGATCCGCGCCGCCTGTCTCAAGGCGGGCATGGTCACGGTGCTGGAAAAACCGATCCGCCCCGGTGAACTTTGCGCCGCGCTTGGCGCGCTGCGCGCCCCGGCAGCCTCCCCAGCGGCGCCTCAGGAGCCGGCGCCCTCAACCAATGCGTCATCTACGCCGGCATCCCGGCGCTGCGCCCCCAGTGGCAGGAGCCCGGTGCTCGACGCCGATGTGGCCGCCGAGCTCGAAAACGAGCTTGGCCGCGACCAGGCGCTGGCCTTCATGATGCGCGCGCTCGCCGAGGCCGAGCATGCGCTGGTCGCGGTGCGCGCCGGTGTCGGCGAGACCACGGCTTGCACGCTCCACGCCGCGACGGGAGCGTGCGGGCTGACCGGCCTCGCGCTGGTGGAGCGGCGCTTGCGCGCGCTGGAGGATGCGGTGAAGGCCGGCGCGGGTGATCTGACCGCCGATCTGGGAGCGCTGGAAGCGGCGGTGCAAAGCACCGGCGCGCGCCTGCGCGGAGAGCCTGGTTGATCCCAGGCGCGCTGACCTGACCGCTGCCGCTGGCGGATCGCGGCTGAGCTTGTCATATTGATGCACGATACGCGTTGGCAGGGGGAAGGGCTGATCGCGGAACCCGTGCAGGAAGAGAAAGTAAAAGCATGACCAGCAAGACTGCGGAGCCGGTTCGCATCCTCATCGCCGATGACCACGCCATGGTCCTCGAGATGTTCGCCCAGTTCATCGAGAACCTCGACGACGTGAGCGCCTCGACCGCGCCCGACCTCGAACAGGCGCTGGCGGCGGTCGACCGTGACGGGCCCTACGATCTGATTCTGCTTGATCTGAACATGCCGGGGATGAACGGGCTCGAGGGGCTGGCAAAGGCGATCGAGCGCAATGACGGCAAGCCAGTGGCGCTGCTGACCAGCAATCCGCCGGCGCATCTGGTGCCCGAAGTGCTGGCGATGAACGGCGCTGGGTTCGTGCTGAAGACCACCTCGCTCAAGGCGTTCTCCAACGAGATCCGCTTTATGGCGGCGGGCGGGCGCTACATCCCGGTGGAGCTGATCGAGCGCCAGCGGGTGACCCCGCGCGAGCCGCGCGCGACGGCGAAGCTGTCCGAGCGCGAGGCGGATGTGCTCGCAGAGCTGGCCGAAGGCAAGTCGAACCGCGGCATCGGCGCCGCGCTGGGGCTCAAGGAGGCGACGGTGAAGATGCACGTGAAGTCGATCTGCTCGAAGCTCGAGGCGAGCAACCGCACGCAGGCGGTCATCGTCGCCCGCGACATGAATCTGATCTGAACGCACCCTTATCTGACCAGAAGGCGGAGCGTGGCGGATCTGCCGCATCCGCAGCAATCCTCTCCAAAGTATGTATCGGTTTTGGGGTTGGTCTCCTAACCTCGGCCCGGGCCCCGCTGTGCGGGGTCTATGCGGCAAAGGGGGGGAGTGTATGCAAAAGCCGGTCATCGTTTTCGCCGGGGCGGTCTATCCGGGGCAGTTCGGGCAGCTGTGTGACTACCTGCGCCAGGCCAAGCTGGCCGAGACCTATTTCCTCACCACCCCCGGCCACCGCGCGCGCAATGCCGAGCGGGGCGAACACATCCTGGCGTTCAAGCCCGACGGTTCGGTGGTCGGACCGCAAAGCTACTATTACACCGCCAAACTTGAGCGTTCGGCGCGGATCGGGCGCGGGCTGCTGCGCGCGGTGCAGCAGTTCGAGGAAAAGAAGAAGATCGACGTGATCGTCGCGCATTCGCTCTGGGGGGCGCCGCATTTCCTCTATGGCGAGACAGGGGCGGCGATCGTCAGCTACATCGAATTCCCGAGCTATCGCGCCCATGGCTGGAGCGCCGACTACCCGCCCGACCAGTCCCAGCGCATGGGCGACAAGAACCTCGAGATGCTGAACTTCCACCAGGCGCTGCGCAGCGATCTGGTGATCTGCCCCAGCCATCACGCCAAACAGATGTTTCCCGAGCCGTTGCAGGGCAATATCGAGGTGCAGCTCGAGGGCTTCGCTTTCGAAGATCGGCCCACCAGCGCCTCTGACACCGAGGGCAGGGCGCGGCTCTTCACCATCGGCTTCTCGGCGCGGGATCTGTCGAGCTCGAAGGGGTTCGAGGTCTTCGTGCGGCTGGTCGACAAGCTCGCGGCGCGCGGCCTGCAAGCTGAGTTCGTCGCGCTTGGCGGTGCCGAGGGCAGCACCTACGGGTACGAGCAACAATGGGTGGAACGGAAATACGGCGGAGCGGTCGCCAGCTTCCGCGATCACCTGCTGAACCTCTATCCGCGCGCCGCCGAGGTGATCCGCTTTCCGGGCAAGCTGCCCTACGAGGAATTTGCGCAGCAGCTCGCGGGGATCGACCTCTTCCTATATCCACTGCAGTTCGGTGTTGCCAACTGGGGGCTGGTCGAGATCCTCGGCCGCGGCGGCTGCGTGCTGGCGCCGAACCGAGGCTATGCGGCCGAGCTAATCCTTGATGACATCAACGGCCGGCTGCTGCCCGACGAAGACGATGCCTGGATCACCGAGATCGAGGCGCTGGCCGGCGATCCGGCGCGGCGTCTGCGCTATGGCCAGAAGGCGCGCTACCTGGCACGGCTGCACTACAGCCTACCTGCGGTGGCACCGCGCTACATGGGGTTGTTCCGGAAGGCCATGGATCGTCGCGACGCCCGCGCCGCGACCAACGGCGACCCGGCAGACCTCTGAAAAAACGCCCGAGATCAGGTACGCGTTCTGCCCCTCGGCCCTGATGCGATCTGTTTTTGCCAGCTGAGCGAAAGAGCCCGCACCGTGACGCGCTTTTTGGTCGACCCACCTTTGCCCTTCGGTCTCCCGCGGCCTACCGGCGATCAGAAGCGAGCGCTGAAGGACAGGCCGAAGGCTTGAGCCTCGTCGCCGGATTGCTTGTACAGCGGTTTCGCGAGGTAGAGTGAGACAGGGATTTCGGCGACGTCGAAGGTCAGCGAGAGCCCCGAGCTGCTGCGTATGTGGCGCGAGTCGTCGATCTGCCCGTCCAGCGTGTCACTAAGCCCCCAGGCCGCGCCGGTATCGAGGAACACCCCGCCGCGCAGCGGCAGCGACAGCATCGTGCCGAAGTCACGCTGCAGTTCGAAGGAGGCGACGAAATACTTGTTGCCGCCCAGCATATCGTCGCCGTCGCGCAGGCCGATGCCGCGCGGCGCGAAGCCACGGAAGGTGTCGGCGCCGGGGAAGAACCGATCGGTGGCGCGGGTGTCGTTGCCCTGCAGCCCGGTGACGCTGCCGCCGCGTATCGTGGTCAGCAGCCTCAACTTGGGTGCCAGAGGCGAGCGCGTGTGCAGCTCGACGCGGCTGTCCGAGAGCGCGTCCTCGGTGCCCAGGTTCCAGAAATACTGCTGCAGTTCGATGGAATAGGCCGGGCGGGCCCAATCCTCGCCGAACACCGGCTCGGCGCTGGCGCCGAAGGTCAGCGCGAGCCGCGTGTATGGCGCCGAGATGCCATCGGTCTCTTCGCGCTGCAGCAGCAGGCTGGCATCGTTTTCGACGTCGTACATGCGGTAGTCGCGCCAGCCGAGCCCGGCCTCGAGCCGGAAATCCTCGGTGGGGGTCCAGGCAAGGTAAGGCTCGATGCGGAAGCCGCCGTCGGAGTAGTTGCGGTCGTCATAGTCGGTCTCGCGCCAGATCGTATCGAGACCGAGGTCGAGCGTGTCGCCAAAGGCGTCGGCGCGGTAGAGATGGCCCTGCAGCTCGCGGACCTGCCGGTTGAAGGATAGGTGTGCCGAGCCGAAGGTGCCGGGCAGCAGGTTGTATTGCTCGTAGGAGGCCTCAGCCACGAAGCCATCCTGCGTGATGTAGGACAGCGCGCCCTCTAGCCGTCCCGGGCGGGTGTCGACCTCGGTCACGTCGATGACCAGTGTGTCACCCTCGCCGCGCAGCTGCACGCGCTCGAACACGCCGGTCAGTATCAGGCAGTCCTCGATGGCGCGCAGGTCGAACTCGTCGTAATCGGCGCCGGGCCGGGCGTCGCAGGTGGCGCGGATGTCATCCTCGGGGACGAAACGGGCGCCGCGGACCTCGACCTCGCTGTAAACGAGGGCCTGACTGGCGCGGGCAAGGGGGAGCAGCACCAGAGCCAGCGCCGAGGCGCAGGTGACGAGGCGATGGCGGCGCATCGCAGGAAGGCCGTGCGGTCGGGCAGGGCACCGGGACGCGCGGAGCACGCTGTCTTGCAGATGAGTGGTCATTGATTGCCTTCTGTCAGCGCAGCCGCGCGTTCAACAGCGGACGGGTCAGATAGCTGAGCACGGAGCGGTCGCCACTTTCGATGTCGACCTGCGCCACCATCCCGGGACGAATGTGAAATTTCTCGCCGTAGCGTTCGAGGTAGTTCTGCTCAGTTCCAACCATGACCCTGTAGAAATCCTGCGGCCCCTGTTTGGTTTCTTCTTCCACCGTATCTTCGGAGATTTGCATTACAGTGCCACGCAAATCGCCGTAGGTAGAGAAATCATAGGCGGTGATCTTCACGCTGGCGGCCATGCCTGGCGCGACAAAGGCGACGTCGCGAGGCAGAACCTTGGTCTCGATCACCAGCTGGTCGTCGATCGGGGTGATCTCCATGATCGGCTCGCCGGGTTGCACGACCCCGCCCAGTGTGGTGATGGCGATATTGTTGACCCGGCCCTCGACTGGAGAGCGCACATCGGTGCGCTGCAGCTCGTCGCGCTTCTGCACCACCTCTTCCTGCAGCGTCGCCAGCTTGGCACGACGCTGCGCTAGGTCCTTGTAGGCATCCTGCACATAGGCGTTGCGGGCCTCGCCGATGCGGCCGTCAAGCTCGGCCTTCTTCTGCTGCAGCTGCAACAGGTCGATACGGCTGACCGAGCCGCGCTCAGCGAGCGGCGCGGTGATGGCGATCTGTTCCTGGATGGCGCTGCGTTCGCTTTCCAGCGCAGTGAGCGAAGCTTCGAGCTTGGTGCGGCGCGCGGTGAACAGCCGCAGCTCGGTGCGCTCGGCCTCGTTCGGGGTATCGCCGAACGCCAGCTCGGGGTGTTCGAGCACCTCCGCCTCGAGCCGGGCGACCTCGGCAGTGAGCGCGGTGATCTGCGACTGCGCCGCCATGAAGGCGGATTGCGAGCGGGTCGGATCGAGCCGGGCTAAAACCTGCCCTTGCTCGACGATATCTCCTTCTCGCACCTTGAGCTCAGAGAGGATGCCCCCCTCGAGGCTCTGGATGGTCTGCATGCGCCGCGCCGGGATCACCCGGCCATCGCCGCGCGTGACCTCATTGACCTGGGCGATCGCCGCCCAGCCGATCGCCGCAATCAGGCTGAGCACGACAACCTGGATGGTGAGCCGCGACTTGGCGAGAGTCTGGCGGCGGAAGCTGCCGTCAACATGGCTTGGGTCAAAATACTCGGGCGTGCTCATCAGACGGCCTTCACCTTGGCATTCTGCACGGTGCGGGCGCGGGCAGCGTTGAGGATCTCGCCCAGGTCGCCATCCCGTGCGACCTTGCCATCCTTCAGCACCAGCGTGCGCTGGGTCAGGGCCAGCAGCTCGCGCTTGTGGGTCGAGATGATGACGGTGCGGCCCTCGAGCCAGGTCTTGAGGTGGGCAATCACCCGGGCTTCGGTGATGTGGTCAAGCGCCGCGGTCGGCTCGTCGAGCAGCACCACGCGCGGATCCTGCAGCAGCACCCGGGCCAGGCCGATGGACTGCCGCTGCCCGCCCGAGACATTGCCATTGCCGCTGAGCTGCAGGTCAAGCCCGCGCACATGCCGGCGCACGAAGCTGCCGAGTCCGACCGCGTCCAGTGCCGCCAGCAGATCGTCATCGCTGTGCAGCCCGTGGTCCAGCAACAGGTTGTCGCGCAACGTGCCCTGAAATAGCGCCACGGACTGCGGCAGGTAGCCGATCTGGCGGCGGCGGTCGAGCGGGTCGATCTGGCCAAGCGCGAGGTCGTCGAGCAGGATGCTGCCCTGCTGGGCGTCGACATAGCCCGCCATCAGCCTCAAGAACGTGGATTTGCCCGCGCCGTTGCCGCCGAGCAGCGCGATGCGCTCGCCCGCCTTGATGCGCAGCTCGGGGAGCTGCAGGATCGGCGGCGCCGCGGGGTCGTGGCGAAACGCGAGATCCTCGACGCGGTAGCTTCCGGTCAGATCGATGGCGCGCACGAAATGGCGGTCCTCCGGGCGCTCGACCGGCAGCGCCATGATGCGGTCGAGCCCTTCGAGCGCCGCGCGCACCTGCTGCCAGCGCGCCAGCAGCCCGGAGACCTGGCTCATCGGGGTCAGGGTGCGGCTCGAGAGCATGGTGCAGGCGATCAGGCTGCCAACGGTTAACTCGCCGGCGCTGATCAGGTAGACGCCGCAGACGATGACCCCAGCATAAGCAAATTTCTGAACCCCGCCGACCAGTTGCGTCATCAGCGTGGTCAGCCGCCGGGTGCGCACCGCGGTATTGGCCATGGTCGCCGAGAGCTGGGAATGCGCGCGTTGCAGCCGGGTCTCGGCGCGGGCGGCCTTGACCGTCTCGAGGTTCGAGATCGTCTCCAGCAGCAGCCCGTTCAGCGCCGCCGCCTCGCGGGTGTTCTCGCGCGAGGCCCGCGCGAGGCGCGACTGCATGAGCAGCCCAGGCACCACGGTTAGCACCACCCCGGCCATGGTCACAAGCGCGATCGGGCCGCCGATGGACCAGATGACGGCGATGAAGATCAACACAAAGGGAATGTCGCATAGCGCGGTGACCGTGCCTGAGGTGAAGAATTCACGCACCGTCGCAAAGTCACGCACTTGGTTGGCGAAGACCCCGGTCGAGGTCGGCTGATGTGCCAGCCGCATGTTGGCAACCTTGTTGAACAGCTTGGCAGAAAGCTGCAGGTCGAGGTCACGCCCGGAAATGTCCACCAGCGCAGCACGGGTGATCCGCAGCACGAGCTCAAGGAGGATCGCTAACGCGACGCCCGAGGCGAGGATCCAGAGCGTGTCGAAGGCGTTGCTGGGCACCACCCGGTCATAGACCTGCATCGAGAAGAGCGCAGTGGCGATGGCCAGCAGGTTGGCGGCAAAAGATGCGATTACGACGTCGCGATAGACCCACCAGTTGCGCAGCACCGGACCGAAAATCCAGTGCCGGCGGTCGGGGCTCTTTTCATCGAGCCGGTCCGAGGTGATGTCGATCGGCTTCGACACCAGCACCCGGCCGTCGTGCAGCGTCTCGAGCTCGCGCCGGCCCCAGATCGCACGGCCGCCATCGGCCTCGGGCAGCACCACCGTGGCGCTGACCTTGCTCAGCTTCTCGAGCACCACGGTGCGGCCGCAGCGCAGGAACAGCAGGATCGGCAGGCTGTGCGCAGGGAAGGAGGACAGCGGCTCGCGGCTGATCCGGCAGCTCATGTTGACCCGTCGCAGCGCCGCGGCGGCGGTTTCCATCGAGATGCTGCCGTCCTTGGGCATTGGCAGCCCATCGGTCAGCCGTACCGCGGAAGTCGATACCCCCTGGCTGCGGCATAGCTCGATGAGCCCTGCGACAAGCGGGTCTGTCTGCGCTGGGTCGGTCATATGGCTTCTCCGAAACTCGTCAATCAGGTCACATCACTGGGTTCGGGTGGCTTCAAGGATCAGCGTGCCCAGGACTCCCAGGTCATGCGCTGCCTCATATTCGGTTCGCTTGCGGTCTTCGTAGGTCTCGACCTGGTCGATCTGCGCATCGTACAGGTCGCGTCCGGTGGTCAGCACGTCGATCAGGTCGCGCTGACCGGCGGTGAACTGTTCCTCGTAGGTGTCGAGCACGCGGCGCGATTCCTCGAGCTGCGTGGCGCGGGCGGCTTCGGTGGCGCTGAGCGCGCGCAGTTGCTGGAGCGAGGTCAGCGCGACGTTGGTCAGCTGACGCTCGACGCCCTGAAGATTGAATTTTGCCGCCTCGAAATCGCGCTGCGAGATCTGGATGCTGCGCCCGCCGATGTTCGATGCGTTCAGGTCTACCCCGGCGGCGATGCCAAGCGCCGTGCGGGTGCGCCCGCCGTTGAGATCGGTGCGCCCCTCGGCCTGCAGGCTGATCGTAGGCAGCCGCGCAGCCTTGGTGCGCTGAACCTCGGCTTCGGCCTCGGCGGCGCGCGCCTGGCTCGACAGGTATTCCGGCGCGATCTGCACCGCCTGCGCTATCTGCGCGCCGCTGCCGTAGCGGCCGGAATAGCCGAGCATCGGCGGCGGCACCACGCCGCCGGGGTCGCGCCCGGTCAGGAAGGCGATCTGCGACAGGCTCAGGGCGCGGTCCGAGCGCAGCGTGGCCATGCGGTCCTCGGCGCGGGCGATTTCGAGCCGGGCCCGGGCCACCTCGCCATTGTCGCCAAGCCCCGCGCGGGCGCGATCCTCGGCCTGCTGCGCAAGCCGGCCAGCATAGCTGGCATACTCCCGGGTCAGCGCGATCTTGCGGTCGGCGATCTCGACATCGAGGAACGCCTCGGCGACGTCGAGGGTCAGCGCCTCGACCGCCATCTTCAGGTCCGAGACAGCCCGCACCCGGGCCTGCGTCGCGGATTTGATCTGGCTGCGGATCATCCCCCAGTCATAGAGCACCTGCGAGATGGTCAGGGTGATCCCGGGGCCGTTGGCATCGGTGGTATTGCTGTCCGCCGACACGTTGACGCTGGGATAATAGGCATCGCGCGCGGCCTGGATCCCGAGCGTGCGGCTGGCCACCTGTTGGCGCTTGGCGGTGACCGTCGGGTCAAGCTCGGTCGCCAGCCCAAGCGCCTGCGTCAGGCTCATCTGCGCCGCGAGCGGGGCAGGCGCCAGGCAGAGCGCCAGCGCTGCGGCGGCGCCGGTACGGCTGAGAAGCCCGCGAAGGCCGGGGAGTCGGGGTCGTATCATAGGTCGCTTTCGATGGGGATGTCTGGGAGGAGGTCGTCAAAGGCCCGCGGGCTGAGCGCGGCGGGGGCTTCATCGGTACTCGCAAGCAGCAGCGGGCCGCCGGCCGCGCTTTCGGTGCCGGGCGACACTAGCGCTGCGAGAGCGTGATCCAGAGTGCCTTCGGGGTCCGTGTCGATGCCGAGCAGCGCGATGATCTCGGCATCGCTCAGCTCTGCGTCATCGCTGAAAGCGGCATCGGCAAACGCCTCGTCGAAAGCTTCGTCCTGGTGGTTGAGCGGGGCGGCATCGGCGGCAGGGCTTGAATCCGACCCCTCGCCACTCGAAAGCAGCGACAGGCCGCCAAGGCCGCTGGCAAGCCCAAGACCGCCGGGCAGACCGCCCGGGCTCGTGTCAGCGCCGCCCTCGGGCGCAGCACCGCTTTCGGCGGCGAAGGACAGCGACGGCGCTGCCTCGGCATCGGCTCGCGGCAGTGGCTGCGACGCAGCAGGGGAATCGCCAGCAGAATCGGCGGCGGCCTCGGACCAGAATGTCAGCGACTCGGGATCGGGCTCGGGCACCAGAAGCCCCGATACGAGCTCTGCGCCATCGCCGGAAACAACCGTGCTGAATTCCCCGTCAGGGCCCGCAACAAAGAAGTTGCCGAGATTAAGATTACGACCGTCCGTGAAAGATATTTCCAGATCGGGGCCAATTTTCCGAAAACCAGCAACACCGGATTGCGCCTCGAAAAGGCGAATCTCCGTGATTTCGTTCAGCGCAAGATGCGAAGTCACGACCTTTGATGCCCCGGGCTCGCCGGACAAATGTCCGGACAAGGGGCGCGAAGTTAACTCTATTGCCATACCAATCACTCCTCACCGAATGGACGGCAGTGTCTTCCCCCACATACTCCTCTTAAGAATGCCGCCCAGTGGCGCACACAAACACAAACTTCGCAGTTTCGTACTCTCCGGGAAGGGTCGTGAAGCGCTACCCGATCGCGAAACATGTATCTAAGTTACATCTATATTTCTGCCGCAATCAACCCAAAGGTGCAATATTTTTTTCATCGCCGCGTGGGATATGCGAAGCAGTCACAGGTACCGGTTTTCGCCACCTACATGCAAGTATCACGGGGAATTTGGTCTGAAATTTGGCGGGCGGCCCAATAAATTTCGCGCGCCGAAACATATTTGCGCTAACGGCGTGGCGCAGGGGATGGGTCGCAAATGGCGACAGGCCCCGGCCGCTGTTGCGCAGCGTCAGGGCGGGGAGTCGTTGGCGGATGTCCCGCACGGGGCACCTTGCCCGTGATTGTGCAGTGATTTCAGCGCTGACCAAGGGTCTAGTCCGTCGGATTGGAGGCTGGAATCGAGTAAGTCGTCGGGCCTGCGCGTAACGACGGGCCGGGGGAAACGCTCAGGCCAGAGCAGGGTTCAGGCAAGAGCGACGCGCCGGGCCAGAAGAAAACATCAGCTCAAAACCGGCAGCTGGTCAGGGCGCTGTCGGTCAGACGCATTGCGCCGGGCAAATTGCGCCGCGCCGTTACGCGTGTTCGTCGTCGGTGCCGCCGCCGTCGCGCAGCAGCCCGCCCAGCTGCCCTTCACCCGCGCCGGTGTCGAAGAGGCCGGCCAGGGTGCTGTCGATCGCGTCCTCGCCCAGCAGGCTGTCGTCGCCTTCGGCCACCGTGCCCGCCGGTTCCTCGGCGAAGAGGTCGCCAGCCGGATCCTCGGCGGTCTCGAAGAGCGCGTCAAAGGCGCCCTGGGCGCCCGACAGAATGTCGCCATCCACCGCGCTGCCGAGAATCTCGGTGAGCAGGGCGTCGATCTCGGCGCTGTCGTCGGCATCTTCGTGGCTATCGGCCCCAGGCTGTTCCACCAGCGCCCCGCCCAGCCCGTCGTCGAGCCCGAGGCCGGCGAGAAGCTCGGCCGTGTTGTCGTCCGGCGCGGCACTGCCCTCGCCGTCGCTGGCGACGCCGAACGGATCGTCTTCGCCAAGCAGCCCGCCAAGCACATCATCGAGCAGCATGTCCTCGCCGCTGCTCGAGAGCAGCGATTCGACAAAATCGTCCTCGGCCGTCGCGGATTGGGCGGTCGCGGCTCCAGTTTCCGCTTCCGGCGCAGGGTCCGGGGTTTGCGCGTCAAGCTCGGGGTCGGCCAGCGCGCCCGGACCCTGGCCCAAGATGTTTAGCGACAGGTCCGGCACCAAGGTATCGGCCAGCGC
The DNA here is from genome assembly GCF_056161345.1 of Salipiger sp. ABF4_146. Lineage (NCBI taxonomy): Bacteria > Pseudomonadati > Pseudomonadota > Alphaproteobacteria > Rhodobacterales > Roseobacteraceae > Salipiger > Salipiger sp. ABF4_146. Next base: position 26,060 of record NZ_JBSWYX010000038.1, read on the forward strand.
GGCAAGGTCCGGCTCGGCGTCCCCGAGCAGCGTGTCGAGGGGACCTGCCTCGGGCTCGGGCTCCGGCGCCGGGTCGGTGACCGAGGGCTCGGCGGGGGTGTCGGCTTCGGTGAGGCTGGCGTCGAGCCCGGCGATCTGCGCGATGACACCGACCGGGTCGCGTTCGGGGCGCGTTGCCGCGGGCGAACCGTCACTGCCGCCACCGATGAGCGACCCCAGCAGGCCATCGTCCCCCGCCACGATATCGAGCGTGGAGTCGAGAAGCCCGTCTTCTCCGGTGACCACATCGAGCGTGCCGGTGACGAT
>NZ_JBSWYX010000039.1:0-23961 GCF_056161345.1 Salipiger sp. ABF4_146
TCACCTATGTTGCCGAGGCCGGAGGCGGTGGCACGCTGCCGGAGGTGCGGGTGGCGTGGTACGACATTGACGAGGCGACGGTGAAGACCGCCACCGCCGAGGCGCTGGACCTGACCGTCGACGGGCCACCGCCGGCGCGCGCCGAGCCGCGCGACTGGCGTCTTCTGGCGCTGCTGGCGGCTGGCGCTTTGCTGGGCCTGTCGGTGCTGCTGGCGCTTGCGCGGCGGTTGCTGCCGGTGCTGCGGGACCGGCGCGCCGCGCGGCGGGCGCAGGCGCTGGCCTCGGAGGCGCATGCGTGGCGGCGTCTGGAGCAGGTTCTGGCGCGCCGCGATCATCAACGCTTGCGCCCGGCGATCGACCTCTGGGCCAGCCGTGTCGCAGGGGCCGATCCGCGCCGTGATCCAAAGGTCGAGGCGGCGCTGCTGGCGCTTGGCGCGCAGCGCTACGCGGCCACGCAAGGCGGCAAGGGAGACGAGGGCTGGGCGGCCTTGCGGCGCGCTTTGTCAAAGGCGCGCGCTGCTGCCGCAGCGCCGCGCCGGCGCTCGGCGCTGCCGCCGCTCAACCCCGGCCGCGCGTGACCCGCGCTGGGATCGCGCCGCCTTGGACTCAGCCCTTGCGGGCAACTCCGGGCAGGGCGCAGAGCATCTCGTAAAGGAAATTCGCGGCGATCACCGCGGTGTTGCCCGACGGATCGTAGGGCGGCGAGACCTCGACCAGATCGGCCCCTACGAGGTTCAGTCCGGCACAGCCGCGGATGATCTCGAGCCCCTGCATGGTGGTCAGGCCGCCCACCTCGACCGTGCCGGTGCCGGGCGCGAAGGCCGGGTCGAGGCTGTCGATGTCATAGGAAAGGTACACCGGCGCGTCGCCGATCTTGGCGCGAATGTCGGCCATCAGCGGGGCGAGGGATTTGTGCCAGCAGTCTTCAGCCTGAATGCAGGTCCAGCCCTGTTTGCGGCCCCAGTCGAAATCGTCGGCGGCATAGCCGGTGCCGCGCAGGCCGATCTGGAACACCTTGTCGTTCTGCAGGCAGCCTTCTTCCCACGCGCGGCGGAACGGGCAGCCATGCGCGGCGGTCTCGCCGAACATCTCTGCGTTGGTGTCGGAATGGGCATCGACGTGGATCAGCGCCACCGGCCCGTGACGTTCCTTCATCGCGCGCAGGATCGGCCATGTGAGCGTGTGATCGCCGCCCAGCGTCAGAGGCACGGCGCCATGCGCCAGCACGCCGCGGTAGTGTTCGGCGATGATCTCCACCGATTTCTTCAGATCATAGAGGTTGATCGGCACGTCGCCGATGTCGGCCACCTGCAGATGCTCGAAGGGTGCGGCGCCGGTGGCCATGTTGTAGGGACGGATCATCCGGCTCTCGTCGCGGATCTGGCGCGGGCCAAGCCGCGTGCCGGGGCGGTTCGAGGTGCCGATGTCCATCGGGATGCCCAGAAAACAGGCGTCCAGCCCCTCGGCGCTCTCGGCGGCGGGCAGGCGCATCATCGTGGCCGGGCCGCCGGTGCGGGGCATGGCATTGCCGCTGAGGGGTTGGTTGAGCTGGCGCTGTGTCATCTCCGGTCTCCTGTGCTGGTGGGCTGGCGCGGCCCGCCCCTCGGAGGTAACCGCTTTGTCATGCGAGGGAAACGGGGATCGCACGGCATGCTGCACCGTTTCGGCAAGTGCACGCCAAACTGCCCTTGCGGCAGGTCAAGGCGATGTTACGCGGGCGCGTCTATGGTGCGCTGAGCAGCACCGGGAGACGATCCATGCAGCAATCTCGGACAGTAGAATTTTTGACCTCGGGCGCCGCCTTCGGATCGGCGGCACCGGTCGAGGTGGTGGAAACCCACGGTGCCTATGTCTTCCTTTGTGGCGACACGGCGCTGAAGCTCAAACGCGCGGTGACCTACGACTACATGGACCTCAGCACGGTGGCGTTGCGCCACGAGATGCTGCAGCGCGAGTTGGACCTGAATCGGCCCGCTGCGCCGCAGATTTATCGCGACGTGGTGGCTGTCACCGATGGTCCGAGCGGTTTCGAACTGGGCGGTGATGGGCCGGTGGTGGATTGGGTGCTGCGGATGTGGCGGTTTCCGGCAGAGGAGGAGTTCGAGCAGATTGCCGCGCGCGGAGACCTTGATGACGCGTTGGCGCTCGACGCTGGCGTGGCCATCGCGCGCTATCACGCCGCCGCGCCGGTTCGGCAAGTTTCGGGGCGCAGGCTCATCGCCGATATCCTCGGCGAGTTGCAGCGGGTGTTTGCGGAGTTTTCCGGCGCGGCGGGCACCGCGCGGTTGGCCGAGTGGCAGGGCGCGGCGTCACGGGCGCTGGATCGGGCGGGGCCGCTGCTCGACGCGCGCTGCGCCGCGGGGCATGTGCGCCGTGCGCATGGCGACCTGCACCTGCGCAACCTCGTGCGGATCGACGGGCGGCCCGTGCTTTTCGATGCGCTGGAGTTCGACGAGACGCTGGGCACCTGCGATGTGCTTTACGATGTGGCGTTTCTGGTGATGGACCTGTGTCACCGCGGGCTGCCGCGACAGGCGTGCCGGGTGCTCGACGCGTGGCTGCGCGAGGCGGGCGGCGGGCAGGACGCGGGGCTGGCGGCGCTGCCGCTGTTTCTGTCGGTGCGCGCGGCGATCCGCGCCATGGTGCTGTTGCAGACCGACGCGGCGCGCGGCAACCCCGGCGAAAGCGGCCCGGAGATTGCGTCCTATCTGGATCTCGCGCTCCGCGCCTTGCATCCGGGGTCGCCGGTTCTGGTGGCGGTCGGGGGATATTCGGGCAGCGGCAAAAGCGTGCTGTCGCGGGCGCTTGCGCCGAGGCTCGGGGCCTTGCCGGGCGCGGTGCTCGTCGCCTCGGACCTCGAGCGCAAGGTTGGGCAAAGCGCCGGGCAGAAGCTGCCGCCGGAGAATTACAGCCGGGCGCGGCGCAACGCCGTTTACGCGGCGATGATGGCGCGGGCGGAGGGGCTGCTTCGGGCCGGGCAGTCGGTCATCCTCGACGCGACCTTCATCGACCCGGCGCTGCGGTCAGAGGCAGGAAACGTCGCCGCCCGTGCTGATGTGCGGTTTCATGGCTTTTGGATGGAAGCAGCTGCGGAGGTGCTGGAGGACCGCGTGGGGATTCGCCAAGGCGATGCGTCGGACGCCGATCTGGAGGTGCTGCGCGGACAACTCGCCCGTGGGGCGGGCAAGGTCATCTGGGCACGCCTGCCAGCCTCCGGTCCGCCCGAGGTCGCGCTTGAGCAGGCGCGGCGGACACTGGGAGCCGCGCCACAGGGCGGGGCGGGTTAGGATCTTGGATGTGGATCCTGTTGCCACCTGCAGCGCGGTTTTGACACGCGCTCAGGGTTTGCGCAGAGACGGCCTCACGCAGGGATGGGGGGCCTCATGGTCGGCGTTGGCGCTGCGCCACCCTTTCGCAATGCGTCGCGGGGCATTTCCCTTTGGAGGGCTGGCCCGCAGGTCACTGAATCCGCCCTCGGTGCAAGCGGCCAGATGCCGGAGCGCCGAGAAATCGGCGATCTCGACACTGTCGGGTTTCGGCAGCCGAATGGCGCCTTTGTCCTGCAGCGCCCTTAGCGACCGGCACAGCGTTTCGACCGTCATGTCGAGCAGCGAGGCAAGGTCCCGGCGCGAGAGATCGATGTGAAGCGCGGCCTGCGTTTCCGAGCCGTTCAGGAGTTCCTCGATCAGCCAGTAGGCAACCCGCTGCAGGGTGTTTCTTCCTCGCATGCTGCTCATGAAAATCTGCATCTGTTCAAGCTGGTATATGGTCATGTTCATGTAAGAGTGGAAGTGTTGCGGCCGTTCGAGCAGGAACCTTTCCCAAGCGCGCTCCGGCAACCAGCACACCTCGACGTCGGTCGCGGTTTGCCATGTGAAGCGGCTCGGCCTTGCGCCGGGGACACTAAGCAACTGACCGGTGCGCAGCACCTGAAGGAGGTGCTCTTCTCCGCTTTCGGTGATTGTCTGGAGCTTGACGAGACCGCTGGCGATCACGCCCACGCGGTCGCAACAGTCGCCCTGCGTGATGATCTCTGTGTCTTGCGCGTAAAGCGCGCGCTTGCTGAGTGCTGAAAATTGCCGAACTGACTCGGGTTCTAAAATACTGCAAAATCCGCCGTTCCGTGCCGCGCAGTACCGACAGCGGGACGTGGCCAATTCACGTGCTATCGTGTGCGTCTGCATAGGCTCCCCCCTTTGCATACAGCTTGCACCCTAATGCTTTCCGAAAACGGAATGTGAAGTCACCGATAGATTTTTGCAGATTTGTGCGCGCCCCGGCGCTCTGTGCTGCGGGCGGGTGAGCCGCCGACCTTGGCTAGGAACGGACAAGAGCCGGGCCGGCGGCACTGTTCGCGGTTCCCGGTGCGCAAACCGGAAGAGCTTGGGGACGGCTGAGCCGCGAACCTTCCTAAGATGACACGCGCACAGCTGCGTCGCATTGACGGCAGTCAACAGGTCCTGCGTGGCTGGCGCGGCGTAAAGCGGGGGCATGAAGCGGTTCGCTGGTGCCGGTCTGTGCGGCCATTGCGTTCCGTCCCCTCACCCCACCGCTCGAGGTCTGGGCGTCGGGGGGATGAGAGGAAATGGCTGACGCTCCGCACCCAGCGGACCAGTGCGGCCCATTGGGCAGAGAGTGCGGGCTTTCACCGCCGCGGGCGACGCTTCATTGATCCTGATCTACGCCTTGATGCCGGACAAGAGTTCGATCCGCCAGGGGGCGCGTGGGGTGGGGGCGATCGGCTTGCCTTCGAGATGATGCAGGTCGCGCGGTCGGGTGAGCGTCGTATGATTGGAAGCAGATCAGATGTTCTGGACACCTTGCTCCCAGAGAGCTCGAGCGGCTCGCGCACGCACAGACCGAATGTGCGACGACTGAGAGGTTTGCTGGGGTCGTCGCTTGGGTTGTCAGTGCGGCAGGACGTTCATCGAGCGGGCTGGCAGGCTCTTGGTGCGCTGCTCAAGGTGCTTGCCATCTTGATTGCGGCTTCCAGCGAATTTTCTGCACCGTACCAAATGAGAAAAGCGCTCCCGAGGGAGCGCTTTTTTTCATTTTTGCCAACCTCTTCTGAGGGAAGTTGGCTCCGGCGGTAGGGATCGAACCTACGACCAATTGATTAACAGTCAACTGCTCTACCGCTGAGCTACGCCGGAACGTGGGGCGTATCTAGCAATGCCGACTCCGGGCGTCCAGAGCTTTTTTGCATTTTTCGGCGCCGAACGTCATTTTTCTTTTAAGTTACCGAAAAGATGGAAGATTTTGAGAGTTTTCCATGCGGAAGGACGGCTTGACGCTGGGTTAGGTCCACCAGATGGGCCAGCACATTGCGGGCGGCGGCGGGCAGCAGGGCCGGGTCGGTGTCATGGTAGATCATCTGCGCGAGCCGTGCCGCGTCTGCCGGGCCTTGGGCGAGCGCGTCGAGGATGGCTGCCTCGCGGGCGCGGCGGTGGGCGTGCAGGGCATCCAGTCTATCGACCGGTTGCAGAACCGGGGCACCATGACCGGGGTGAAAGCAAGACCAAGGGCGGCGGCGCAGCCGCTCCAGCGAGCGCATGAATGCCCCTAGATCGCCATCGGGAGGAGAGACCAGCGAGCTTGCCCAGCCCATGACCAGATCACCGGAGAAGAGGCTCTCGCCCCAGACAAAGCTCATGTGGTTGCCGAAATGGCCGGGCGTGTGCAGCGCCTCCAACTGCCAGCCGTCGCCTGTGACAACCGCGCCGTCTGCGAGGGTTTCATCGGGCAGGAAGCTGATATCGACGCCTTCGCCGCCGCCGGCTAGGCCGGAGTCGGCGAGCGCCTGCATGTCGGGGCTGCGTCCGGAGGTGGCGTCGCCGAACGCCATCACCGGCGCGCCGGTGGCCTCGGCCAGCGGACGGGCGAGGGGGGAATGGTCAAGATGGGCGTGGGTGACGAGAATGTGGCTGATGCTCTGGCCGGGCTCGAGCGCTGCAAGGATCGCCTGCAGATGCGCGTCATCGGCGGGGCCGGGATCGATCACCGCAAGCGCGCGGGTGCCCAGAAGATAGGTGTTGGTGCCGCGGTAGGTCATCGCGGAGGGGTTCGGGGCGAGAATCCGGCGCAGCCCCGGGGCGAGCGGCTCGGGATGGCCGGGGCGGGGCTGGAAGTCTGGCTGCGGATCGATCATCTTTGCCTCGTTTGCGTGTGGCAGCGTCTCGGCGCCTTCGGCTAGGGGTATCCCATGTTTTTCCAATGGCTCAAACGCTACATGCCGCGCGGCATCTACGCGCGGGCGGCGCTGATCCTGATCTTGCCGGTGTTCACCATACAATTGGTGGTCTCGGTGGTGTTCGTGCAGCGCCATTTCGAGGGTGTCTCGCAGCAGATGACCCGCGGTGTGGCGCGCGACATCAAATATGCGCTGAGCGCACCGGCGGCGGCCGCGCCGCTGGGGCTGAGCATGCGGCGGGTGGACGACTCGGCGCTGCCCGCGCGTGGCCAGCGCCGTTGGTATGATTTCTCTGGGATCGTCGTCGCTGAGACGCTGCAGCAGCAGCTGTCCGGGGTCGAGCGGGTGATGCTGCCCAATGACAATGATGTGGAGGTTTTCCTGCGCGGGACAGAGGGCACCCTCTATAGCGTGAGTTTCTCGCGGCAGCGCGCCTCGGCGTCGAACCCGCATCAGTTGCTGGTCAATATGATCGTGTTTGGCGTGCTGATGACGCTGATCGCGTTCTTCTATCTGCGCAACCAGTTGCGTCCGATCACCCGGCTGGCCGAGGCCGCCGAGGCCTTCGGGCGCGGGCGGCATGTGCCGTATCAACCGGGGGGCGCGGTGGAGGTGCGGGCGGCGGGCAGCGCGTTTCTGGACATGCGCAACCGCATAGAGCGGCAGATCGAGCAGCGCACGATGATGCTTTCGGGGGTCAGCCACGATCTGCGCACGCCGATCACCCGGCTGCGGCTGGGGCTGTCGATGCTGGATGACGACGACCGCGAACCGCTGGAACGCGATGTCGACGACATGCAGCGGCTGATCGATGCCTTTCTGGAGTTCGCCCGTGGCAATTCGCAGGAGGGCGAGGCCGAGCCGGTGGACCCGGTGGCACTGGTCTCGTCGGTGGTGGCCGATGCGCAGCGCAGTGGCAAGGCGGTGAGCATGGGGCGTGTCGAGGGCAGCGGCGAGATCAACGTCCGCCCGGTGGCGCTGCGCCGGGCGCTGGAAAACCTCGTCGGCAACGCGGTGCGCTATGGGACGCGGTGCGAGGTGTCGGTGACGCTGACCGAACGCTCGCTGCGCCTGCGGGTGGAGGATGACGGGCCGGGGATCCCGGCGGATCGCCGGGAGGAGGCGCTGAAACCCTTCGCGCGCCTTGATCCGGCGCGCAATCAGGATCGCGGCACTGGCGTCGGCCTCGGGCTTGCCATCGCCGCGGATATTGCGCGGGCGCATGGCGGTGTGCTTCGGCTTGGGGAGAGCGACGCTTTGGGCGGGTTGCGCGCGGATATCGTGATCGCGCGCTGAAGGCGCGCCGCGGCAGCGGCGCACCCATAGGTCATCTCAGCTCTCTTCGAGCACGGCCTTGCGGGCCTCGGCCAAAAGCTCGGCACGTTTGGCGGTCACTTCCTCGACGCTGGCCTTGCCGCCGAGATCAGCGGCGATGGCGGCGATCACGTCGTCATGGCTGGCCTCGTCGAGATCGGCCTTGATGATGCCGCTGGCGTAGGCCTCGGCCTCATTGCCGCTTTTGCCAAGCTGCTCTGCCGCCCAGAGGCCCAGCATCTTGTTGCAGCGCACCTCGGCGCGGAAGTTGAGGTTGGCATCATGTGCGAACTTGTTCTCATAGGCCTGTTCGCGTTCGTCGAAAGTGGTCATGGGTAATCCCCTCCGTTGCATGACCCCAATTTATACATTCAGTTTGTAACGTACTTTGCGCTGGCTCAAGTGAAAGCAGCGCGCTTGCGGCAGGGGCAGCCTTGATTTATGAGAGCGGCAAGATACGCAGTGGCCGATATGCGGCCCCGGGCGAAAGGATTCCCATGGCACGGCGCAAGAAGATTTACGAAGGCAAGGCGAAGATCCTCTACGAAGGTCCCGAACCGGGCACCATCGTGCAGTACTTCAAGGATGATGCCACCGCCTTCAACGCGCAGAAGAAAGACGTGATCGAGGGCAAGGGCGTGCTGAACAACCGCCTGTCCGAGTTCTTCATGACCGGTCTGAACGGCATTGGCGTGCCAACGCACTTCCTCAAGCGGCTCAACATGCGCGAGCAGCTGGTGCGGGCCTGCGAGATCGTGCCGCTGGAAGTGATCGTGCGCAATTATGCCGCCGGCTCCATGGCCAAGCGTCTCGGCATCGAGGAGGGCACCGCGCTGCCGCGCCCGATTGTCGAATACTGCTATAAGGACGACAAGCTGGGCGATCCGCTGGTTACCGAAGAGCATATCGCGGCTTTTGGCTGGGCCAGCCAGCAGGACATGGACGACATTCTGAGCCTCGCGCTGCGGGTCAACGACTATCTGTCGGGGCTGATGTATGGTGTCGGCATCCGTCTGGTGGACTTCAAGATCGAGATCGGCCGGGTCTATGAGGGCGACTATCAGCGCCTGATCCTCGCCGACGAGATCTCGCCCGATTCCATGCGCCTGTGGGATATCGAGAGCGGCCAGAAGCTCGATAAGGACGTGTTCCGCCGCGACCTCGGCTCGCTGACTGACGCTTATGCCGAAGTGGCGCGCCGTCTGGGCGTGATGCCCAAGCAAGCGACGCATGTGGCCAAGCCCAAGCTGATCAACTGAAAGCGTACCGCCCGTGGCGGCGTTGCGCTTTGCGTATTTGAAGAACAATGAAAGGCGAGGGCCTTTCGCGAGGAACGGAGATAGCGCCATGAAGGCACGTGTGCATGTGATGCTGAAAGAGGGCGTGCTCGACCCGCAGGGCGAAGCCGTGCGCCACGCGCTTGGCGGGCTCGGCTTCGACGGCGTGGACGGCGTGCGTCAGGGCAAGGTGATCGAGCTTGATCTGGCCGACGGCACGGGCGAGGACACGGTGAAAGAGATGTGCGAGAAGCTGCTCGCCAACACCGTGATCGAAAGCTACACGATCGAGATGATCTGATCCGCGATCCAGCGGATGCGCGATGACGCCCTCGGCGCGCGGGATTGCCCCGCCCGCCGGGGGCGTTTTTTTGCGACTTGGATGTTCTGCATGGTTCGAGCCAGAAGGGCGCTGCGCGCGCATCTGCGGGACTATGGCGCGAGATCGGCGATCTGGGCGCAGCCGCTGGCCAAGGGCAGCGTGGCGGAATGGTCGACAAATTGCCGTCTTAATTCAACGCCTTGATTCGCGTTTCAGGTGCCCGTGCGTTTCTGTCTTTGATCAATTTGTCTGTATTTTACCTATTGGTTCCGACATGAGGACGGAAATTTCATAATTTGGGCATTGGTGAGGCGGTCCGCGCCCTCTGTGCTCCGCTGGAGCATTGTTTCGCGGACGGGCGAAGAATAGCGCCTTGGGGCTGATGATCGTGCGGCTTATCTTTCCGTAAGTCTTTGATAATTCGACTTTTAATGTTTTACTGCAGCGGCGATGCTCGAAACAATCAAGCGCCACAATTTGTCTCGGAATGGCGGTAAATAGCCGCATTCGGCCCTTCGCGCGACGCAATTCGCCACCTGAGCGCCATTTTTACCTTTGTCGGCACGGTGCGGGGGATTAAATAAGGTGCAAGCCCGACTGGGGGGCGACGAAGACAGGCCGGGGGGCGGTCACCGATCTCAGAGTCATCCGTGAGGATGTGGCGGAAGGTGCGGGAGGGAATGCTCCGGCACCTTAGGGAGAGCTTTTGTCCGGCGCGGCTGCAGCGCAGGGACAGCACCGCCCGGCACGACATCACGAGCGACCACGGATCGGAGTTTGCGGCGCGATAGCGTCGCCGCCGCGCTCGCGGCGCGGGGTTCGCCCCGTTCTGTAGTTGAAAGGGTCGTAACGATGGCTGATTTGTTTCTGAACTGGGCCGCACTGGGGAATTACGGGACCACGCTGGCCGACACCGGCTCTGGCGGGACATCCACCACGGTTGATACCGGCGGCGTGAACGTCGAGATTTCCTTTACCGCGCAGGATCTTGGGGCGCAGGCCTTCACCGCCACCTATGATGGCTACGTGCCCGAGGGCTCGACCACCAATGCCAACTCGCACCTCAAGCTGTTTGGCGAAGGCGGCGATGGCGACACGCTCTCTGCGACCTCCACCACCGTGTTCGATTTCAGCGCGTCGGATGAGCTTTACACCGATCAAGTGCAGAACCTGTCGTTCATCCTCAACGATGTCGATGGCGGCGCGGGCTCGGATCTGGGCGACCTCGTGGGCGACGATACGGCAACGCCCGACGGCATCAGCTTCGAAGACAATGTGACGATCCTCGCCTATGACGCCGACGGCAACCCGGTTGAGGTGGAGCTGACCGAGCTTGGCGCTGGCGCCAGCGCCGATGGCAGCACGGCGATCGGCGAAGAGGTGACCGACTTCGCCGAGCAGGATGGCACACTGATGGTCAACATCGCGGGGCCGGTGTCGCGCATCGAAGCGATCTATGAAAACGGCGGCGACTCGACCCAAGGCGTGCTGATCTCGGACATGTCCTTCTCGACCTGCGACGTCGATGGGGACGGTGTGCCCGTGGCCGAAGATGATGCTGCGGAAACCGACGAGGACGTGGCCGTCACCATCGATGTTCTGGCCAACGACAGCGATCCCGACGGCGATGATCTGACCGTGACCTCGGCGACGGCCACCAACGGCTCGGTGGTGATCAATGACGACGGCACGCTGACCTTCACCCCGGAGGCCGACTACAACGGCGATGCGGAGATCACCTATACCATCGAGGATCCGGCCGGAAACAGCGCCACCGGCAACGTCGCGGTTACCGTCTACCCGGTGAACGATGACCCGGTGGCCGAGGATGATACGGTCAACACCGGCTACGAGACGCCGGTGACCCTCGATCCCACCGAGAATGACACCGATGTGGATGGCGACGATCTGACCGTCTCTGGCGTCGGTGAGGCCGAGAATGGCACGGTCACGCTCAACGATGATGGCACCGTCACCTATACGCCGAACGACGATCACAGCGGATCGGACAGCTTCACCTACACCGTCGATGACGGCAACGGCGGCAGCGACAGCGGCACGATCACCGTCAATACCGGCATCGAGACCGACCCCGAAGCGGGGGGCAACACGCCGCCGGTGGCGAACAATGATCTTTATAGCGCCACCGCGACCGCGGCTGTCACCTTTGATCCGAGGGAGAACGACAGCGATCCGGACGGCGACGCGCTGACCATCTCGGCGCTGGGGGAGGCCAGCAACGGCACCGCCACGCTGAACGACGACGGTACGGTGTCCTACACCGCCGACGAGGGCTTCACCGGCTATGATGCCTTTGCCTACGAAGTGGACGACGGCAACGGCGGCACCGACGCGGCCTTTGTGACCGTCGAGGTGATGCCCTGTTTCACCCCCGGCACGCTGATCGCCACGCCGCAGGGCGAGCGTCTGGTCGAGGACCTGCAGGTCGGCGACCGGGTGATCACCCGCGACAATGGCATTCAGGAAATCCGTTGGGTCGGCCGCAAGGAACTCACCGGGTTTGAACTGGCGCGCCAGCCGCATCTGCGCCCGGTGCTGATCCAGAAGGGTGCGCTCGGCAAAAGCCTTCCCGAGCATGACCTGCTTGTCTCGCCGAACCACCGTGTGCTGGTCGCCAATGACCGCACCGCGCTCTATTTCGAAGAGCGCGAGGTGCTCGCCGCGGCCAAGCATCTGACCGGCCTTGAAGGCGTGGACGAGGTGGAAACCATGGGCGTGGCCTATATCCACTTCATGTTCGACCAGCACGAGGTTGTGCTGTCGAACGGCGCATGGACAGAGAGCTTCCAGCCCGGCGACTACACGCTCAAGGGCATCGGCGACGAGCAGCGCGAGGAAATCTTCGCCCTCTTCCCCGAGCTCGAGCATGAAGAGGGGCTGAAGGCCTATGGCGCGGCGCGCCGCTCGCTGAAAAAGCACGAGGCACAGCTGCTCACCAGCTGAGGCGCTCGCAAAGGTATATGCAGCTCGTTCTGGTGCCGACGACCCTTTCGGCACCGGGGCGGACAAGGACCCGGGGCGCGCGAGCGCCTCGGGTTTTTTAACGTCTCCGCGAGAGCTTAGGCCAACCGCAGGGCGCCTGACTTCAGCAAGGATCGAGGGCGGCGCGCTCACGCTCCCAGTCGTGCCATGCCTCAGGCGTGTCGAGATCGGTGAGCGCGCGGGTGCCGGGCAGGGGCACCATGCGCAATCGATGCCGGTTGGCGGCCAGCACGCTGCGCGCACCCTGATCGCCGTCGAGCATCTGGATCGCGGAAAAGCAATCGGATGGGAACAGCACCGGGTGTCCTGGTGTGCCATCCTCGGCGCAGCCCTGTTGCAGGGCAGGCTGCGGCATGGCGCGAAACCCGCGTACGATTTTCTCGATGTCCTCGGCGCGCAGTTCGGGCATATCCGCGGGCAGCACGACCACGGCATCGATGCCCCGCGGCAGCATTCCAACCCCGCGGCGCAGCGAGGCAGACATGCCCTTTTGCGCATCGGGTACGGCGACAAGCTGCACGGGCAGCCCGGCAAGGGCGGCGGCGCGCGGGTGGTCGTGATCGGGCAATGTAACCGTCACGTGGTTGGCCGCGCGCAGCGCTTCTTCGGCCTGTCGGCGCAACAGCGCCCGGCCCCCGACATGCTTGAGCAGCTTGTCGGTCCCGCGCATCCGGCTGCTGGCGCCGGCGGCGGGAATCAATACGGCAATTCCTCCCATGGGGGTCCTTATACAGCAAAGGCCGGAAAACCGGCGCAGTTTCGTGAGGCGGTTCTGTCGGCGATGGGTGCCGTGTCTTGGGCGGCCATGGAACGGGCGGTGACGTCGCCGCAGCCAAGGCCGGGGTTTTCCACGCAAGCGTGCCAGTTTGGCCAAATCCCGGGTAAAGGTAAGCCAACTTGCAGGGTCGTGTAAGTGGGGCTTACCTGCGCGCTGTGATCCGGCACATCCGCAACCAGCTGGCGAGGCGCGGGATCGCTGGCGTTATGGGCAGTGTAGCGCATTCGGCGCGGCCACATAAAAAGGGTGTGCGACAAATTTCTTAAAATTTAGTAACCTTGGTTCCGGTCGCGGCGGACTTACTGAGCGTCGCACTCTTTCACACGCTTTTTCTCTTGGCGGAGCAGGGCAAACTGCTATGTCTCGGGAAAGGCCCGCAACACGCAAATTGCCGCATGTTGCGGCGGCCCCTTCGAAGGTCAGGGCGAAAAATGGTTCTCGCAAGGAAATCGGATGATGAGCTCGAGCGTTTGGCCGAGCTGCGCAGCTATGGCGTGCTGGACAGCGGCCCGGACCCGGCGTTCGACGAGGTTGTCGAACTGCTGGCCTCGTTGCTTGACATGCCGGTGGCGCTGATCAGCCTCGTCGACGAAAACCGGCAATGGTTCAAGGCGCGCCATGGCTTGGCGCAGGACCAGACGCCGATCGAACACTCGATCTGCGCGCATGCGATTCTCGGCGAGGATATTCTCGAGATCGAAGACACGATGCTGGACCTGCGCAGCGCCGACAATCCGTTGTGCTGTGGCTCGACCTCGGCCATGCGCTACTACGCCGGGGCGCCGCTGATCACCCGCAGCGGCCACTGCATCGGCACGCTGTGCGTGCTCGACGACAAACCGCGCAAGCTGACCGCGCAGCAGCGCCAGATTTTGAAGGTGATGGCCGGGCAGGTGATGCGCCAGCTCGATCTGCAGCGGGCGCTGCACAACAAAGAAATCCTGCGCGAAGAGATCGACCATAGGGTGAAGAACTCTCTGCAGACCGTGGCGTCGACCATTCGGCTCTACCGGGCCCGCTCGACCGAGCCCGAGACCCGCGATGCGCTCGACGCCATCGCGCGGCGGGTGGATTCGGTCTCGCAGCTGCACGCAGAGCTGAACCTGACCTCGAAGATGCATTTCGTCCGGCTCGACACCTACCTGTCGCGTGTCGCGACCCTGCTGCAGCGCCACGCGGCGGCAGAGGTGAAGGTGGAGGTTGATGTGCCGCGCATCGAGGTGGAATCGCGTGTCGCAGCCTCGATCGGGGTGGTTGCCAACGAATTCGCCGCGAATGCGATGAAGTACGCGTTCCGCGAAGGCACCAACGATCCGCAGATCCGCTTCGTTGCAGAGAAGATCGGTGAGAACCGCCTGCTCTTCACTTGCCGCGACAATGGCGCCGGGCCCGAGCCGGGCTCGACGCTTGATGTGCTGGCCTCCAGCGCGCTGGGGGCACGGCTGCTGGAGGCGTCGGTCAGCCAGGTCGGCGGCACGGTGATCGAACGGCGGGAAGCGGAGGGCTACGTGCTCGAGGCAGAGTTGCCCATCGATCCCGCCGTAGAAACCCCGGTCACACCGGCAGAGGCGTCACGGGCCGCACCCGCAGCCGAGTGATCCGGTTGTTCTCGCGCTCCATGACTTCGAAGCGGAAGCCGTGGAAGCTGAACCGCTGGCCCACGGTCGGGATCATCTGCGCCTCGTGAATCACCAGCCCGGCGATGGTGTTTGCCTCGTCGTCGGGCAGCGACCAGTCGGCGGCGCGGTTGAGGTCGCGGATGGTCATCGCGCCATCAAGCCAGTACCAGCCGTCCTCGCCCGCGCTGACCTGATGCTCGGCGTCGGGGTCGTGCTCGTCGGCGATCTCGCCAACGATCTCTTCGAGGATGTCTTCGAGGGTGATCAGACCCTCCAGCGAGCCGTATTCATCCACCACCAGCGCGAAGTGCGTGCGGCGGCGCAGGAAGTTGCGCATCTGGTCCGCCAGCGTCGTGGTGTCGGGCACGAAGTAGGGCTTCATCATCACCTCGGTGATGCGGAAGTCATCGAGCGCCTGAAACCCGCGCTCGCCAGCCGAGGCCATGGTGTCGTACATCGCGCGCAGCAGGTCCTTGGCGTGCACCATGCCGATGATGTTCTCCTGCTCGCCGCGATAGACGGGCAGGCGGGTGTGGTTGCTGTCGAGGCATTGCTGCAGGATGTCGCGCGGCTCTGCCTCGGCGTCGATGCTCTCGATGCCCGAGCGGTGCAGCATGATCTCCTCGACGGTACGCTCTGCCAGATCGAGCGCGCCGAGGATGCGGTCGCGGTCTTCCTTTTCCACCACGCCTTCGGAATGGCCCAACTGCAGCGCCCCGGCGATCTCTTCGCGCACGGCAAGGATCTGGCTGTCGGGGTCGGTCTTCACGCCGATAAGGTTGAGCAGCACCCGCACCAGCGCACGGATCGCCGCCACGATGGGCGAGAAGATCAGGATCACCAGCCGGATCGGCGGCGCCACCGTGGCGGCGGCGGTCTCGGGGTTGGTGATGGCATAGGTTTTCGGCAGCACCTCGGCGAAGATCAGCACCAGCAAGGTCATGATCAGCGTCGCCATGGCGACGCCGCCGTCGCCCAGAAGCCGGGTAAACAGCGCCGTGGCGAGCGAGGTGGCGAGGATGTTGACGAGGTTGTTGCCCAGCAGCACCGAGCCGATCAGCCGCTCATTGTCCTCGGTGATCTTCAGCGCCATGGCGGCCCCGCGCGACCCGCGGTCCATGGCGGCGCGCAGCTTGCCGCGAGAGGCGGCGGTCAGCGCGGTCTCGGAGCCGGAGAAGAAGGCCGAGAAAAGGATCAGGAAGATGATCGCGGCGGAGGTCATCCAAAAGGCCGCGTCGAGTGTTCCGGTGGCAGGGGCGTCCATACGTCCGTCTTTTTGTGTCTGAGAGTGTTCAGAGAGTTATGGGGCGCGGGGCAGGGGTCTTCAAGGCTCTGACCTGTCACGCGCGATAAAAACAGGTGGCCCCGAGGGGGGCACGCCAGACGGGCTTTGGCGGCGCGGGGCGGCGCAAAAGAAAACGCCCGGCGCTGCGGCCGGGCGTCGATCTTAGAACGGGATCTCGTCGTCGATGTCGCGCGACGGGCCGCGCGAGCCGCCGCCGCCACCCGAACCGCCGCCGTAGCCGCCGCCCGAGCCGCCACCGAAGTCGCCGCCGCCACCATAGCCACCGCCCGAGCCGCCGCCGTAGCCGCCACCCGAACCGCCGCCGAAATCACCGCCGCCGCCGCCCTGGCGGCTGTCCAGCAGGGTCAGCTCGCCACGGTAGGGGCGCAGCACGACCTCGGTGCTGTAGCGGTCCTGACCGGACTGGTCCTGCCACTTGCGGGTTTCCAGCTGGCCTTCGAGATAGACCTTCGAGCCCTTGCGCAGATACTGCTCGGCGATGCGCGCCAGCGGCTCGCTGAAAATCGCGACGGAATGCCACTCGGTGCGCTCGCGGCGCTCGCCGGTGTTGCGGTCTTTCCAGTTCTCGGAGGTGGCGATGCGCAGGTTGCAGACCTTGCCGCCGTTCTGGAAGGTGCGCACCTCGGGGTCCGCGCCGAGATTGCCTACCAGGATCACCTTGTTCACGGAGCCGGCCATGTCATCCCCTTTGTACTGGTCGTTTTCCTGTGTGTTCCGCGTGTTCGCGAATCCCCGCGGTCGCGGGGTTTGAATTGGTCTACACCACGTGTCGGGCGTGCCCAAGGAAGAAAGCCGCGCGGAAATCCGCTGGCGCCACATTGCCGCCACGACTGGCGTAAGGTCAATTTTCCTGTATATTCGGCCCTTGAGGGAACAGTGAAAGCGAGACAGGGACGTGATGCGCAATTACGCAACGCGCGCACTGGCTGGAGTTGTGTGTGCTCTGGTGATGGCGACAACGGGCGCTTCGGCAGAGGTGCTTTCTTCCAAAAGCCGAGTGCGGCTATTTTCAAAACAGACAAGCGTGCTCGATAACCGGGCGTCGCAGCAGTACAACAATTCGGTGCGGCTGCAGCCCAAGCGCGTGGTCACCCCGACCAAATGGGGGCCGATGGGCGGCGAGGGATCCGTGCCCAGCTACCGCGGCAGCTACCGTGGGCCCTACGCAGATCTGGCGCGTCAGGCAGCGCGGCGGCATGGCATTCCAGAGGGTCTCTTCCTGCGCCTCGTGCAGCAGGAATCGGGCTTCAACCCCAAGGCGCTGTCGCACAAGGGCGCGATCGGTCTGGCGCAGCTGATGCCGTTTACCGCGCGTTCGCTGGGGGTCGACCCGCACGACCCGGCACAGAACCTCGAAGGCGGCGCGCGGTATCTGCAACGGCAGTTCCGCAAGTTCGGCTCGTGGCGACTGGCGCTGGCGGCCTACAACGCTGGTCCCGGCGCGGTGGAAAAGCACAAGGGCATTCCCCCGTACCGCGAGACGATGAACTACGTGAAGGTGATCTGGGGGCAGTGAGCCCGCGGCGCCTGACCTTGCCTTCGGTATCCTGAGCTTTTGGCATATCGCCCGCCTCCCTTGACGGGAGGCGGGTGTTTGCGGGATATGCCTGACTGAAAGCCTTGGGATTTGACCCCGATCAAGGCCGCCCGCTTAAGGCGGCGGCACTCTGGTCGGGTCGCGTCCTAGTGCGACGTTTGTGCCGGAGTCTGCCATGCGCAAATCTGTCTTCGTCTTCTGTGCCGCGGCTCTTGCGCTCGTCGCGGGTGGGCTGGGGCTGCGCGGCCTTGGTGCAGAGCCCGCGCGCTATGACGATATCGAGGCCTTGGGCGAAGCGCTGTTCTTTGATCCGAACCTCTCGCGGGCGCGCACTCAAAGCTGCGCCACCTGCCACGATCCGGCCTTCGCCTTTGCCGACCCGCGCGGCGCAGCGTCGATCGGCGATGACGGCACTTCGCTTGGCGATCGCAACGCGCCAACGGTGACCTACGCCGCGCATGTGCCGGAACTGGCGTTCGACGAGGCCGAGGGTTGGCGCGGCGGCCTGTTCCACGATGGCCGCGCCGCCACGCTTGAAGAGCAGGCGGGTGGGCCGCCGCTCAATCCGATCGAGATGGGCATGGGCAGCAAATCCGAGGTGGTCGCGCGCCTGCGCGAGAATCCCGATTACTTCGGCGCGTTCACCGCGCTCTTCGGTCCCGGCACACTGGATGATCCGGAGGCGGGGTATGCCGCGATGACCCGCGCCATAGCCGCCTTCGAGCGGCGGCCCGAGTTCGCGCCCTTCGATTCCAAGTATGACCGTTTTCTGCGCGGCGAGGCAGAGCTGACCAATCAGGAGGAACTCGGGCGGCTGCTTTTCTTCTCGCAGCAGTTCACCAACTGCAACCAGTGCCACCAGCTTCAGCGTAGCGCGGTCGATCCCGCTGAGACCTTCTCGGACTATCGCTTTCACAACATTGGTGTGCCCGAGAACCGTGACCTGCGACTGGCGAACGGCTCGGAAGAGGGCTTCATCGACCACGGGCTTGCGCAGAACCCGCTTGCCGCCGAAGGCGCGGTCGAGGGGGCGTTCCGCACCCCGACTCTGCGCAACGTGGCGGTGACGCCGCCCTATATGCACAACGGCGCGTTTGAAGACCTGCGCACGGTGATCCTGTTCTACAACAGCTACAACACCCGCAACGAGGCGCGGAAGATCAATCCTGAGACCGGCGCCCCCTTTGGCCCGCCCGAGGTGCCGGACACGCTGGCGCCCGAACTGACCGAGGGGCCGGCGCTCGACGACAAGCGGGTCGATGCGCTTGTCGCCTTCCTCAAGACGTTGACCGATGCGCGCTACGAGGCGCTGCTCGCGGAGTGACCTTAGCGCGCCATCTCCTCTGCCAGAACCGAGGCCACGGCCGGGCGCGCCATGCAGCGCGCGGCCCAGTCCGAAACGCGCGGATCGTCGGGCAGCATCTCGCGGAACCAGCCATAGAGCGAAGCGATCAGCAGATCGGCCGCGCTGCAGGCGTCGTCGACCAGCCAGTCGCGCTCTGCAAGCGCCTCCGAGAGCCGCGCCGCCGCCTCCGGCACATCGCGTAAAGAGCTTTGCAGCGCCGGATGCGACAGATCTGCGGCTTGCAAGATATAGACCGGCTCGAAAACATTGCCGTACCACGCGAGCCAAGACAGGTAGGAGCCGCGCGACGGGTGCCCGACTGGGCGGCCCATCGGGCTGCTTGGGTAGAGATCGGTGAGGTAGAGCATCACCGCGTTGCTCTCGCGGATCATCGCGCCGTCATGCACCAGCAGCGGCACCTTGCCCTCGGGGTGGGGGTTCTGCGGGTCACGCCGGCCAGAGCCGTCGCGGCGCGGGATATCGGTGAGGCGTATCCCGACCTCTCCTTCGATTCCCATTTCCCGGATCAACTGGACGATGCGCGTCGAGCGCGAGCGCGGCGCATGGTAGAGCGTCAACATCGGGTCACCCTCACAGGTCATTGGCCCGGCACAGCGCGCCGCACGGCGCGTCCGTGGCCGTGCGATGCACGGTGCCGGGTTTTGCAGCCTCTGTCATGCGCGGCGCGCCGAAGGGGCCCGCCAGTGTAAGGCGTGTTGTGCGCTGCGCCGTCTGGCGTCAGACCTCCATGCCCAGCTTGTAGAGGTGGATCTCGAAGGAGGGGTGCATCTCGGCGCCGGTCACGCCGGGGCGGAAATGGCGGTAGAGCGAGCGCCAGTAGGGCTGTACGATCACCGCGTCGGCCTGCAGCTTGCGCTCGATCCGCGCCATGATCGTCTGGCGTGTCTCTGCATCGGCGACGGTCAGCGCCTCGGCCACCAGCGCGTCGAACTCCGGCGAGGCATAGCCGGTCTCGTTCCACGCTTCGCCCGAGCGATAGGCCAGCGCCAGCACCTGAATGCCCAGCGGGCGGTGGTTCCACTCGGTGATCGACAGCGGATACTCTTTCCACGTCTGCCAGAAGGCAGAGCCGGGCAGCACCTTGCGGGTTACCTTCAGCCCCGCATCGCGCAGCATGGCGCTGCAGGCGTCGCCGGTACGTCTCGTCAGGCCATCGTCCAGCGTCACCAGTTCATGTTCGACATCGGCCAGCCCGGCCTCTTCGGCCAGCGGCAGCGCGCGGGCGGGGTCATACTCGGTCGCGCCGACGTCGGCGTAATCGGGGTGTACCGGGGCGACGTGGTGGTTTTCGGCCAGCGTGCCGAGCCCCTCGTGCCCCAGTTCCAGCGCGATCTCGTTGCTGATGGCCAGTTGCAGCGCCTTGCGCATTTTCGGTTCCGCATAGACCGCGCGGCCGTCGATCAGCGCGTTTTGGTTTCCGCGCAACACCACCGTCGCGCCGGTGACCACCTCGGACCGCGCCCAGCCGATGGCGTCGGCGCGCGCGATGAAGGCGCCGACGTTTTCGTACAGCATGTCGATCTCGCCACCTTCGGCAGCCGCCAGCCATGCCGCAGGGTCGGTGCCGTAGTCGATGAACTCGATCCGCTCGAGCGTGGCGCCGCCCCAGCCTTCGGCGGTGGTGCCCCACCACGCGTGCTCATGGTTGCGCACCAAGCTGGCGCGCTCGTTGGGCACCACGCTTTCGGGCAGATAGGGGCCGGTGCCGACGGGGTTCGACAGCATGGTTTCGGGATCATGGCTCCGGTGCACGCAGGCGGCGGGGTAATCCGAAAGGCCGACCATCAGCGCCACATCGGGATAAGCCAGATGCAGGCGCACCGTCAGATCGTCGATCACCTCGACCGCGTCGTCGGCCAACCGCTCTGTCTGCGGGTCGAGCAAGGCCGCGAGGCGGCTTGCCATCGAGTTGCCTTCGACGCTGCGGTCGCACCAATAGGCCATGAGTCGGGCGACATCGGCAGAGGTGAAGGGCTCGCCGGTTGTCCATGTCACACCGGGGCGGATGTGCAGCAGGTAGCTCGATGCGTCGTCGCTGGCCTCCCAACTCTCGAGCAGCATGCCGCGCAGACTGCCGTCGCGATTGTATTCGACAAGATATTCGAGCCACCCGCGTGAGATATTGGCGATCTCGGACCAGTCATAGCGGCGGGGGTCCTTCAGCGGGCGCACCTCCATCTGGATGCGCAGCGTGTGCCCGGAAGGCGTGGTGCTGCCGTCTTCTGCGGCTTGCGCTGCACCGATCATCGCCCGCGCCGCCAATGCCGAAGTGCCAAGCGCCGTCACCCGCGTGAGAAACTCGCGCCGGGTGACGTGGCCGCGCCGGAAATCACGCAACTCCTGACGCGCGGCGGGATGAATCCACGGCGCGCGGGGTGTTCGGCTCATTTTCGCATCCCCTTCAACGATCGTCTGCCGTTACTCTCTGCCCGGCTATTGCGCCTTAAATGCGACGTTACGTCAATCATCTAGCGCCGCGCCGTGCGCTCTTAATTCCGGTCAAAACCGCCGTATGGCCCGCACCGCCGGACGCCCGGCGCCAGCACTGCGGCGTGCGGCAGGCACACCGGCCCGCAGTTCAGCCGGCGTCTGGCCGGTCTGCTTGCGGATGAAACGTGAAAAATAGGCTGCGCTGGCAAAGCCCAAGCTTTCGGCGATCTTGGCGATCTCGGGGTCTGGCGCCGCCAGCAGGCGGTGCGCCTCATGCAGTTTGCGCTCCGACAGCATGCGCTGCGCCGAGCGGCCGCAGGCGGTGCGGCAGGCGCGCGTCAGGTGAGGCCCGGTGACCCCAAGCTCTGCCGCCATGTCGCCGGCGGCGGCGGGGCTGCGATAGCGGTGGACGAGCGCCTGCGAATAGGCCTGCGCAAGGCGCTGCGCGGCTGTTTCCTCGGGCTGGTCGCTGCGGCCCTGCGCGCTCTGGCGCTGCAGCCAGACCGCCGCCAGCCGAAGATGCGCGTCGAGCGCCTCGCCCAGAAAAGGGCGGCCTTGGGTGATCTCGCGCTGGATGGTTTCAAGCACCGCGGTCAGCTCGGCCTGGGCCAGCGCGTCGCGCACCCTCAGGTGCAGCGCGGTGTCGGGAAACCGGGCGCCCGGCGCGGCGGCGACGGGCGCATGCAGGATTTGCGCGAGGCTCTGCGGCGCCAGATCAAGCGCGAAGAGCGTCCGCGGCGGCACGAAGACGGCGTTGTGCGCGCCAAGCCCGCGGCGGCGACCGCCGAGCGTGATCTTGCCCTGTCCGCGGGTCAGCCAAAGCACGGTGATCTCGTCGCGGTCGTGCAGCAGGCCGTAGCGCCAAGCGGGCTGCTGCCCCGGCGACACGAGCCGCACCGCGCTCTGTGCGGGGTCGGAGATCCGCGACTGGCTCATGCGGTGGCCTGAGCGGGGCAATAGGCGGGCCATGCTTTCATCCGGGCGCGGAACCATGTGCGCTGGCGCTTGGCAAACTGGCGGGTGAGGATCGTGGCGCGCTCGCAGGCGTCCTCAAGGCTCATGTCGCCGCGCAGATGGGCAATAAGCTCTGCGGCGCCGATGGCCTTGGCCGACGGCAGATCGGGGTGCCAGTCCGCAAGGTTGGCGCGCGCCTCGTCTAGCGCACCGCCCTCGACCATCAGGCGAAAGCGGCGGGCGATGCGCGCGTTCAGCCACTCCTTGGGTGCGTCGAAGACAATCGGCTGCGCCTGCGCCAGAGGCAGCAGCGGCGGGGGCGTTTCGGCCTGCCATGCGGCGATGCCGCGCCCGGTGGTCGCCAGCACCTCCCACGCGCGCTGCACCCGCATGGGGTTTTGCGTGTCGATGCGGGCGCGGGTCTCGGCGTCAAGCTCGTCCACCATCGCAGCGAGGTCACCGGCTTCGAGCCGCGCCATGGCGCGGGCGCGAATCTCTGGCGGGGTTTCGGGAATCGCTGCCAGCCCTTCGGTCAGCGCCGAGAAATAAAGCCCGGTGCCCCCGGTGATGATCGGCCGCGCGCCGTCAAGCAGCGGCGCCAGATCACGCAGCCAGTCGCCCACGGAATAGGCGCGGTGGCCCGGCACATGCCCATAAAGCAGGTGCGGCGCGCGGGCTTCATCCTCGGGCGAGGGGCGGGCGGTAAGCACGCGCCAGTCGTCGAACACCTGTATCGCATCGGCGTTGATCACCACGCCGCCGGCGGATTCGGCGATCTCCAGCGCGAGGTCGGATTTGCCGCTGGCCGTGGGGCCTGCGATCAGCACCGGTCGGTCGGGATCGGGCGCGAATGTTTTCACCAGATCGGACACCGGTGCTCCTTGCTTTTGACCCGGCGCGCGGCATTGCAGGCCGGGGGATTTTCCGTCACATATAGCCGCAATTTGGATCCTGCACAGACGGAGCGCAACATGACCGAGCAGCCCCAGACCACCTTCAAGCGTGTGATGCTGAAAATCTCGGGTGAGGCGCTTATGGGCGACCGTGGATACGGCCTCAACCCGCAGACCGTCGAACGCATCGCCCGCGAGGTAAAATCCGTTCACGATATGGGGGTCGAGATCTGCATGGTGATCGGTGGCGGCAACATCTTCCGCGGCCTTGCCGGATCGGCGCAGGGGATGGAACGCACCACCGCCGACTATATGGGCATGCTGGCCACGGTGATGAACGCGCTGGCGATGCAGTCGGCGCTGGAAGAACTGGGCGTCTTCACCCGGGTGATCTCGGCGATCCGCATGGACGAGGTGGCCGAGCCCTACATCCGCCGCCGCGCTGTGCGCCACCTTGAAAAGAAGCGGGTCTGCATCTTTGCGGCGGGCACCGGCAACCCCTACTTCACCACCGACACCGCGGCCACGCTGCGCGCCAACGAGATGGCCTGCGAGGCGATCTTCAAGGGCACCAAGGTCGATGGCGTCTACGACAAGGACCCGGCCAAGCACGCCGATGCGGTGCGCTACGATAAGGTCAGCTACGATGACTGCCTCGCCAAGCACCTGAAGGTGATGGACGCCTCGGCGATCGCGCTGGCGCGCGACAACCACCTGCCGATCATCGTATTCTCGCTGGACGAGCCGGGCGGCTTCAAGGGCATCCTCGCCGGGCAGGGCACCTACACCGAAGTGCACAGCTAAGGCAAGCCTCGGTCTGCGACAGCGCTGCTCTGCGGCGCTGCGCTCAGGGCCATCTGACTGAGCGATTCAGCAATGTCGGAGGGGGGGGGGGGGGGGGGGGGGGGGGGGGGGGGGGGGGGGGGGGGGGGGGGGGGGGGGGGGGGGGGGGGGGGGGGGGGGGGGGGGGGG
>NZ_JBSWYX010000040.1:0-22803 GCF_056161345.1 Salipiger sp. ABF4_146
CCTTCGCGGATGACTTCGGAAAGAACCTTGCAGGCGGCCGACCGGAACGACAAACTGAACGAGCGCAGGGGATCAATTAAAGAACCTACATACGGACGCAGGAGGGCTTCGCTTACCTCGCTGTCGGAGACTGTCCGGAATTCTGTGCCCCGGCGTGGTAACTCTGAAATGAGGAGACCCACGTATGAGCATCGACAAAGACCTTCTGGACCAGCTGATGAAAGGCCGATCGGCCGGGAACCTTTTCGGCAAGGACGGTGTTCTCGCCGAGCTGACCAAGGCGCTGGCGGAGCGCGCCCTGAGTGCCGAGCTGGAAGAACATCTGACCGAGGAACGAGCTGACCCACCAGCGGAAGGGGCGTCTCAGGCTCCGAACCGGCGGAACGGTAGCAGCCAGAAAACGGTCACCACCGACAGCGGCAAGGTCGTGTTGGACATCCCTCGGGACCGCAACGGCAGCTTCGATCCGGTGCTGATCGCCAAGTACCAGCGCCGTTTCCCGGAGTTCGATACCAAGATCATTTCCATGTATGCGCGCGGGATGACGACCCGCGAAATCCAGGGACACATTGAGGAGACCTACGGCATCGAGGCCTCCCCGAGCTTGATATCGGCGATCACCGATGCGGTGATGGACGAGGTCACGGCTTGGCAGAACCGTCCGCTCGAGCCCTGCTATCCGGTGGTGTTCATGGACGCGATCCGGGTCAATATCCGCAGCGATGGCGCGGTCTCGAACAAGGCAGTCTTCGTTGCCCTGGCTATCCTCCCGGACGGCACGAGGGACGTGCTGGGGCTATGGTTTCAGGCCAATGAGGGCGCCAAGTTCTGGGCCAAGGTTCTCAACGACCTGCGCAATCGCGGGGTGCAGGACATCCTGATCGCGGTCGTGGACGGCCTCAAGGGCTTCCCCCAGGCCATCGAGGCCGCCTTCCCACAAACCCAGGTTCAGACGTGCATCGTGCATCTTCTGCGCCATTCTATGAGCTTCGCCAGCTACAAGGACCGCAAGGCCGTGGCAGTGGCGCTGAAGGCGGTCTACTCCGCCGTCGACGCGGCAGCCGCCGACGCCGCGCTGACCGACTTCGAGGAGAGCGATCTGGCCGCCCGCTACCCGGCAATCGCGCCGAGCTGGCGACGGGCCTGGACTGAGGTGATCCCGTTCCTCGACTATCCATCCGAGGTCCGCAGGCTGATCTATACGACGAATGCCGTAGAGGCGCTGAATTCGAAGATCCGCCGGGCCGTCCGCACACGGGGGCATTTCCCCAGCGACGAAGCGGCGGCGAAATTGATCTATCTGGCCCTGAATGCTACTTCTCAGGAGTGGAAGCGCTCGGTGCGCGAGTGGCACGCAGTGAAAAGCCAGCTCGCCATCATGTTCGAGGACCGCTTCCCAATGGCGTAATCAACGCGCCGGGGCACAGAATTCCGGACAGTCTCACGGCGCCCGCCGGAGAGCGTTCTTCTGTACTACGATCCGGGCGTCTGGCAGCGCTACAGGATGCAGATCATCGGAGCCCTGGCGATCATTCTGCTCCAGTCCAGCACGATCGCGGCGCTGATCGTCATAGACCGCCATCGGCGCCGAAGCGCCGAAGAACTCTCCCGGCGCCGCATTGAAATGGCGAGGCTGTCGCGTATCGCCCAGCTTGGTGAGCTGTCCGGTGCCATCGCGCATGAGCTCAACCAGCCCCTGACCTCGATCCTCGCCAATGCCGAGGCGGGTTCCGCCCTGCTCGCGCAGGACCCGCCAGACCTGGCCGAAGTTGGCGAGGTGCTCCGTGACATCGCTGAAGATGACCGGCGCGCCGCAGTTGTCATCGTCAATCTACGGCGTCTCATGGGAAGCGGTGCCGGCGGCTTCGAGGACGCAGATCTCAACAAGGTGGTGCAATCGACTTTAAGGCTCGTCTCCAATGAGATGCTTGCGCGCGGTGTCACGGTGCAGTTGCGGCTGTCTCGGGATCAGCTCATGGTAAAGGCGGACGTCCAGCAATTGCAGCAAGTGCTGCTCAATCTCGTCATCAACGCGGCAGATGCGATGGCCGAACAGGACAAGCGCCACATGACCATTTCCACCGGTCTTGATGCACTCGACCGGCGCGTGCTTTCGGTGGCCGACAACGGCCCCGGTCTGCCTGAAGACTTGCGCGACAATCCATTCAAGCCCTTCGCGACGTCCAAGTCGCAGGGCATGGGGCTGGGCCTTTCGATCAGCCAGTCTATTGCCGAGGCGCATGGCGGCACGCTCCGCTTCGTCAGCAGCACAAGGGACGGGGCGCGCATCGAACTTGCCCTGCCGCCGCCATGAGCGACGACGCGACTGAACCCTTCCTCGTTCATATCGTGGACGACGACGAGAGCATCCGCCGGGCCCTCTCGCGGCTGGTCTCGATCGCGGGATATGGCGTCCGTTCCCATGCGAGCGCCGAGGCGTTTCTCAACGATTTCGATCACGATGTTCCGGGCTGCGCCATCCTCGACATGTATCTGCCGCGAATGAACGGCTTCGAACTTCAGGAAAAGATTGCGGCGATCCTGCCGGCGTTTCCGGTGACGTTTCTCACCGGGCGCGGTGACATCGGTATGGGGGTAAAGGCCATGAAGGAGGGGGCCTTCGATTTCCTGACGAAGCCCGTGCAGACGGACCAACTCCTGGACGCGATTGCCGCCGCCAAGACGCGGGTGAGCGAGACGCAGGCAGACAGGCACGGCACCGCGAGGTACGAGCAGCGGCTTCAGAGCCTAACGCCCCGCGAGACAGAAGTGCTGGAAGCGGTGGTTGCCGGCAGCCTGAACAAGCAAATCGCGCATGAGCTTGGCCTCGCCGAGAAGACGGTAAAGGTCCACCGGGCCCGGGTGATGAAGAAGATGGGAGTGCGCACGATTGCCGAGCTCGTACGCGTCAGCGTCACCAGACGAATTGATGCGCCATGATGTAGGCCCAGAGGGCAACTATGAGGATCGGCCGGCACTGCGTAGAGTTGCCGAATGGAGCTGAAACCCAGAGTTGTCCTGATCGTCGAAGATGACGCGGCCGTCAGCCGGGCGCTGTCCCGTGCCGTCCGATCTCTGGGGTTTTCCGTCTACACCTTCGACAGTGGAGAAGCTCTGCTTGCCAGCGAGGAGCCCCAATCTCCGGCGGTCATGTTACTCAACCTCCACCTGCCCGGGATCGGCGGGGCCGACCTTATTTCAAAGCTCGTGGCGCGTACGCCCGACCTGCGTATCGCTGTGATGACGGGTCGCGACATCGGCGGAGCGCGAGAAGCCTGTCTCAATGCGGGGGCCACTACCTACATCGCCAAGCCGATTTCGCGGATGGTGCTCGCGGCGCTGCTCGACGTCTGAAGCCACCCGCCCGCGGGTGAGGTAGGTACTTGGTCCAACTATTCCGCTGACGCGGCGGCAGCCAAGCTGCGCATACGGTGCAAGATCTGTTTGGTGGCATCGGTGTGTTTGACGTCGGCCCCAGGGCTGCACCGAAAGAATTTCGCAGACAGGGAGACAGTTATGTTACCAAAAAATCAAACACATAGATTGTTAGCCACCTTGGCCGCAGTCGTGGTGTCGAGCGTGCCAGTTGCGGCTCAAGACACAGCCACCGCCACGAAACCGAACATTCTGGTGATCTGGGGCGATGATGTCGGCCAGTCCAACATTTCCGCGTACACGCGGGGGCTGATGGGCTACGAGACGCCCAACATCGACCGGATCGCCAAAGAGGGCATGATCTTCACCGACTACTACGGTGAGCAATCCTGCACCGCCGGCCGTTCCTCCTTCATCATGGGCCAGTCGGTGTTCCGCACCGGCCTGTCCAAAGTGGGTCTGCCCGGCGCACAGGAGGGCATGCAGGTCGAGGATCCGACCATCGCGGGCCTGCTCAAGGCCGAGGGGTACGCCACCGGTCAGTTCGGAAAAAACCACCTCGGCGACCGCGACGAGCACCTGCCGACCAACCATGGGTTCGACGAGTTCTTCGGCAACCTCTACCACCTCAACGCCGAGGAAGAGCCCGAGAACGAGGACTACCCGGCCGACATGATGATCGGCGACGGACAGACTTTCCGGGAAGCCTTCGGCCCCCGTGGCGTCATTCATTCCTACGCTGACGGTGAAATCGAGGATACCGGACCGCTCACGAAGGCGCGTATGGAAACCGTGGATGACGAGACCTCTGCTGCGGCGATCGACTTCATCGAGCGCGCCAACGAGCAGGGTACGCCTTGGTTCGTGTGGTGGAGCGGCACCCGCATGCACTTCCGCACGCACGTCAGTGAAGAGAACCGGGCACTGGCCAACGAGATCGTCGGCAAACCGGTCGACGAATATACAGCCGGCATGCTCGAGCATGACGCTGATATCGGCGTGTTCCTCGACAAGCTCGATGAGCTTGGTATCGCCGACAACACGATCGTCTTCTACTCCACCGACAACGGCCCGCATATGAACACTTGGCCGGATGCGGGGATGACGCCCTTCTGGGGTGAAAAGAACACCAACTGGGAAGGCGCCTGGCGTGTGCCCGCGATGGTGCGCTGGCCGGGTCACATCCCCGAGGACGAGGTCGTCAACGAGATCGTCCACCACATGGACTGGCTGCCGACCTTCCTTGCCGCCGCCGGGAACGAAACGATCAAGGACGACCTGCTCGACGGCATCACTGTCGCCGAAGTTGGCGAGGGTCGTGACTACAAGGTCCACCTCGACGGCTACAACATCCTGCCATTGCTGACCGGTGAAACCGAGGAGAGCCCGCGAAAGGAGATCTTCTATTTCTCCGATGATGGCGATCTGATGGCTCTGCGCTATGCCGATTGGAAGATCACCTTCCTGGAGCAAAAGGCTTGGAGCACGTTCCGCGCCTGGATCGAGCCGCTGACGCCCCTGCGCACGCCGCTGATCTTCAACCTGCGCCGCGATCCCTACGAGCGTGGCTACCGGACCTCGAACACCTACTACGACTGGATGCTCGACCGAGCCTACATGCTGGTACCGGCGCAGTCCTATGTGGCGAACTTCCTCGAAACCTTCCAGGAATTCCCGCCGCGTCAAGAAGCGGCTTCCTTCAGCCTCGACAAGGTTATGGAGAAGCTCTCGCAAGCAGGCGGCACGCAATGACCGCTGGCTCGTGATGTTTGAGAACGTCGGCCCTGTGCAGCAAGCGCAGGGCCGACCCAAATTCTACCATTGCAATTTCCTGCGAAAGGTCGTTTGCCATGCACCCGCTTCCCGTTGCCACCTGTCTATCACTTGTGGCCGTCGCCGCGTACGCCGACCCGCAGCCGTTCTGGAACGACACCGATGCGAAGGCGGCCATCATCGACTTTGTGGAAGAGGTGACCGATCCGACCTCAGAGATTTTGTGCCTGCAGAGGATCGTATTGCGACCTTCGACAACGATGGCACGCTCTGGGCCGAGCAGCCGGTCTATTTCCAACTGCTCTACGCGATCGATGTCCTGAAGGAGAAAGCCGCGAGCGACCCATCGATCCTGACCTCAGATGCCCTGAAGGCAGGCGCAGAGGGCGACCTCGAAGGCATCCTTGCGGGCGGCATGGAGGGGCTTCTCGAGGTGATCAACTTCTCTCACTCGGGTGTCAGCGTCGAAGACTTCCAATCCAGCGCGGGCGCGTGGCTGGAAAGCGCCGTACACCCATCGACGGACATGCCCTTCGGCGAGATGATTTACCAGCCCATGCTCGAGCTCCTGAGCTACCTGCGCGACGAGGGGTTCACCACCTACATCGTCTCGGGCGGCGGCATCGACTTCATCCGCGCCTTTGCTGAGGACACCTATGGCATCCCGCCCTGGCAGATCGTCGGGACTGAGGGCGACACCACCTACGAGGTGGCCGATGGCGGGCCCGCCTTGACGAAGAATGGCGGCATCAAGTTCCTCGATGACAAGGAAGGCAAGCCGGCCGGGATCATGCGCCACATCGGGCAGCGCCCGATCTTCGCTGCGGGAAACTCGGATGGTGACTTCCAGATGCTCGAATACACCACGGCTGGCGATGGTGCCCGGTTCGGGATGCTGGTTCATCACACCGACGCGGATCGGGAGTTTGCTTATGACCGGGACAGCAATGTCGGCCAACTCGCCCGGGGCCTCGATGAAGGCGAAGACCGCGGCTGGCTGATCGTCGACATGGCACAGGATTGGAGCAAGGTATGGCCCGGGGAGTGATCTTGGGCGCCACGCTTCTGGCCGCGTTAGGACTTTGTCTGGTGATCTCGGCTTTGGCGGAAAGCCCTGTCAACTCTGGTTCATTCCCAGGCCTTCGACTGGGGTGAAATGGGGACCGGGTGGGCGGATTCTGCCCCCCTCCGTATCGCTGATAATGCCATCGTAGGCCTTGTGCCCTATCGCTCCAAGCCCTCGCGTTGCAAAGGGCATATACTCCCGCAAAATGGAGGCTTGCGATCCGGCAGCGCGCGCGCTGAGAATCCCTATTCTCGCGTACCTCAATCGGTGGCATGGTTGACCGTCACAAAGAGGGTGCGGCGGGCCGAGAGCCCGCGCCACCTGCGCCTTGCCGACGGCGCCCTTCCAGCGCGGCGTTTATCCGGGTGCCTCCCATGCTTTTCGATCTCGGCTCCTACACGCCTCAGGGCGCCCTTCTTCTGGTGGCTGCCGTCTTTTCCCTGTTCCTGACCGAGCGCTTCGCCGCCGAGGTCACCGCCCTTGGCGGTGTGGCCGTGGCGCTGCTGCTCGGCCTCGTGAGCACCGACGATGTGCTCAAGGCGCTGAGCAACTCCGCCCCGGCCACCATCGGCGCGATGTTCGTGCTGAGCGCCGCGCTGGTGCGCACCGGGGTGCTCGAAGCGGTGGCTGAATGGCTGGGGCGCGGCATGCTGCGGCATCCGCGGCGGACGATCCTGCTTTTCTTTGCGCTGGCGGCGATTGCCTCGGCTTTCATGAACAACACGCCGGTGGTGATGATCCTGATCCCGGTGGTCTTCGGACTGGCCCGCCAGCTTGGCACCAGCGCCTCGCGGCTCCTCATGCCGCTCAGCTTCGTGGTGATCATGGGCGGCACCTGCACGCTTATCGGCACCTCGACGAACATCCTTGTGGACGGGGTCGCCCGCGATCTCGATCTGGCGCCTTTCTCACTCTTCGAGATTGCCCCGCTCGGCATCGCGCTGGCTTTGCTGGGCAGCCTCTTTCTTGCCGTGGCCGCGCCGCGCCTGCTGCCCGAGCGGTTGGCGCTGGCCGAGATGCAGCCGCCGCGCAGCGGACGGTCGTGGCGGGTCGAGCTTTTCGTGCCCGCGACCTCGCCGCTGATCGGCCGGAAGGTGAGTGACATTCCCGATTTCCGGCGCAGCGCCACCCGGCTGGTGGACCTCATACGCGAGGATGTCTCGCTGCGGCACAGCCTTCAGGCCGAGGTGCTGCACCCCGGCGACCGGGTGGTGCTGCATACCTCCGACACAGAGGTGGCGGGCTACCGGGGCGAGAGCTCGCGCAGCCTTGCCATTGCCGGTCTCGAGCCCGCGAATGCGCGGCGTCATCAAGTGGTCGAAGCATTGGTGAAGGACCGCAAGGGCGCGGTCGCGGAGCTTGGCTGGCGGCGCAGCCACGGCGTCTACCCCATCGCGCTGCACCGCAAGGGCAGCGCGCGTGATCTGCTGGAGGACCGGCTGCAGCTGAACCCGGGCGATACGGTGCTTCTGGATGGGCCCGCCGAGGACATCGCGCGGCTCGCGCGGGACGAGGATGTGATCCTGCTGGCACCGTTGCAGGCCCGCGCGTTCCGGCGCAGCAAGGCACCGATCGCGCTGGCGGTGTTGGCCATGGTCGTGCTGGGCGCGGCGCTTGAGCTTGCGCCGATCCTGCCACTGGCGATCATCGGCGCGGCCATCGTCCTACTGACCCGCTGCGTCGAGCCGGACGAGGGCATCGGCGCCATCGATGGCCGCCTGCTGCTGCTGATCGTCAGCATGCTGGTGCTGGGCACCGCGATGGAGCGCAGCGGCGCCATGGCACTGATCGTGAGCGGGCTGTCGGGGCCGCTGGCGCAGCTCAGCCCAATCCTCGCGCTGGCGCTGATCTACGCGGTGACCTCGCTGCTGACCGAGGTGGTGACGAACAATGCGGTCGCGGTGATCATGACCCCGATTGCCGTCGGCGTGGCGCAGGCACTGGGGCTGGACCCGCGGGCCTTCGTCGTGGTCGTCATGTTCGGCGCGAGCGCCAGCTTTGCGACCCCGATCGGCTATCAGACCAACACGATGGTCTACAACGCCGGCGGCTACCGCTTCACCGACTTCCTGCGTCTGGGCCTGCCGATGAACATCATGGCCGGCGTGGTGACGGTGCTGCTGGCCCCGGTGTTCTGGCCGCTGCAGCCGTAGGGCTCAGGGCCAGAGCAGGTAGAGATAAGCGCCGTAGCCCGCGAGCAGCGCCAGCCCCTCCCAGCGGTCGATCCGGCGCGCGGTCGCTGCGAAGACCACGAGCAAGGCGCTCACGCCCACCATCAGCGGCGCATCGAAGGCGGTGATCTCGGACGGCACCGCGCCCGGCGCGATCAGCGCCGTGGTGCCCCCGATGCCGAGGATGTTGTAGATGTTGGAGCCGACGATATTGCCGAAGGCCACATCCCCCTGCCGCTTCAGCGCGGCGATCACCGAGGTCACAAGCTCTGGCATCGACGTGCCGACCGCAACGATGGTCAGGCCGATCACCGTCTCGCCGATGCCGAAGGCGCGGGCCAGCGCGACCGCCCCATCGACCAGCAGCGCGCCGCCAAGCACCACGAGGCCGAGCCCGGCAAGCGCGAGCACCATCGGCAGGATCAGCCCCTGGCGACGTGAGGGGGCGCCAAGGCCCGGATCGGCCTGTAGCAGGGCCACGCTCTTGTCGTGGATCGCGCCGTGTTCGCCCGTTGCGCGCTCCTGCCGAATGACCATGACGATGTAGGTGACCAGACCCGCGATAAAGACCGCGCCGAGAAGGCGGCCCATGGGCAGTGCGAGCGCCAGCGCCGCGAAGAGCACCGCCACCCCGAGCATCAGCGCCGCATCACGCCGGAGCGCAGCCTCGGCAACGATCACCGGGCAGATCAACGCCGAGATACCGCCGATCAGCAGGATGTTGGCAATGTTGGAGCCGACGATATTGCCATAGGCAATCCCGGGCGAGCCGCTGAGCCCGGCCTGCACCGAGGTCACAAGCTCCGGCATTGAGGT
Source organism: Salipiger sp. ABF4_146 (assembly GCF_056161345.1). NCBI lineage: Bacteria > Pseudomonadati > Pseudomonadota > Alphaproteobacteria > Rhodobacterales > Roseobacteraceae > Salipiger > Salipiger sp. ABF4_146. The sequence goes on from NZ_JBSWYX010000040.1 coordinate 9,202, forward strand.
TCCGAAGCCGACGAGCGTGAGGCCGATGACCAGAGGTGAGACACCCAGCCGCTCCGCGGCCTGCACCGCTCCTCGCACCAGCAACTCGCCGCCAGCAACCAGCAACACAAACCCCGCGATGAGCGGCAGCCAAGTCTCGACCATGTTGAACTCCGACGCCGATCAGCCGGCGCATTGCGGATGGAAGTGGCGATGCCTGTGATGGCCTTCAAGGGCCGGGAAGTCAGCTCGTGGAGGAATTCACTGCATCACGGGCTTGCCAAGTTAAAGCAATCAAGAAAGTCTCGGCCCAAAAGGTCTACGCTTGCAGCATCCGCGAATTCCCTGATCGCCTGAACTACGCGAAAGGGCGCTGAGCCGTCGTGCGACGGCGCAGAGAGAGCCGCGGCTTCGCGGACCTTGCTGCCGTTCACTGCACCTGCGCAATCTGAATGCCGTGCTCGCACTTTCTGAACTGGCTCAGGCCCACCGTGGGCATCGCGCTGTCCAGCAGAGCTCCAGCGCGTCCGCACAGTTCTATCGGCCGCGCGCTTGACTGTCTTGGCGAACCCCGGCGATAAGATCGCAACGGAGGAGGTCACTTGCGTCTCGCTTGGCTCATCATTCTGCTCGCGGCGATCTTCGCCGGGCCGATCTCGGCACTGGGCGGAGGCCCTTCGCCGCTGACGCGTGACAGCGCCTGCTGTGAGACGGAGGGCGGCATGGCACCGCATTCGGACGGGGTTTGTGGGCATGCCTCGGCCTGCTGTGCCAACGCCGAAACACCCTTGCTGCATGACCTCTGCCTTCCACCGACCGAGGCGCTGGCTGTCTGCCTCCCGGAGGCGACCTGCGGCAGCTCGATCAGCACATCTGCAGAGCCCCCACCGCCGCGGGCCTGATGGGCTTGAAGCGGCCGGGCCACATCCGGCATTCCAGCTATCCGGGCCGGTCACACCGGCCCCACGTCAGGACCTGATCATGAAGAAATACCTCATTCCCGCCCTCGGTGCCCTCTGCATCGGGGCCATCGGATACGCCTTCTGGCCCGCCACACCCGAGACCGCCGCGCCGCCGGAGGGGGCCGCCATGTTGCCCGTCACCCTGCCTGAGACGCTCTCGCAGCAGGCGGAACTGGGCAGACGCGGCTTTGACGCCGTCTGCGCCGCCTGCCACGGCGAGAACGCCGCTGGCAAGATGGGCTTTGGCCCGCCGCTGGTTCACAAGATTTACGAGCCGTCGCATCATGGCGACATGGCCTTTGTTCTCGCCGCGCAGCAGGGTGTTCGGGCGCACCACTGGAAATTCGGGAATATGCCGCCGCAGCCCCAGCTGACCCAGGGCGAGGTGAAGGCGATAATCACCTATGTCCGAGAGCTGCAACGCGCCAACGGGATCAACTGAGATGAACTTTACACGACGCGCCTTCTGCGCAAGCCTCGCCACTGCACCTCTGATCCGGCCCGCATGGGCGCAGCAGGCGCCTCTCCTAACGGCGCGCGCGGCCACCGTCCAACTCGCTCCGGAGGGCTACCCGGCGACCGAGGTCTGGAGCTACGACGGCCTGCTCCCCGGGCCCCAGATCCGCGTGCAACAGGGCAGCCGCCTCTCGCGGCGCCTGGTCAACGACCTTGAGGTGCCGACGTCGGTGCATTGGCACGGCATCCGCATCGACAATGCGATGGACGGCGTGGCCGGGCTGACGCAGGACCCGGTGCCGCCGGGCGGCGCCTTCGACTATGCCTTCGATCTGCCGGACGCCGGGACGTACTGGTACCACGCGCATACCAACTCCATGGAGCAGGTCGCGCGCGGCCTCGCCGGGGCGCTGATCGTCGAGGAGAACGCGCCGCCCGATGTCGACCGGGACGAGGTGCTGATGCTCGACGACTGGCTGCTCGATCCGGACACCGGCAGCTTCGCCGGGGATTTTGACGCCCCGATGATGCGCAGCCACGCCGGGCGCATGGGCAATCTGACAGGCATCAATGGCCGGTTCGATTTCGCGCTCAAGGCGCAGCAGAACGAGCGCCTGCGCCTGCGGCTGATCAACGCCGCCAACGCGCGGATCTTCGTGCTGCGGCTCGAGGGGATGGCGGGCTGGACGGTCGCGCTCGACGGCATGCCGCTTGCGCAGCCCGAGCCGGTGACCGCCGAGATCATCCTCGCTCCGGCGCAGCGGGTCGATCTCATTGTCGATGTCACCGCCGAAGAGGGCGCGCCTGCCGCGCTGCTCAGCTACGCCGATGATGACAGCTGGCAGGCGCTGGCCGAGGTGACAGTGACCGGTCGGAAGAGTGCCACGCCACGCGCGGCCCCCGCGCCCCTGTCGCCGAACCCGCGAATGGAGGTGCCGGGCGTCACTGACGCGCAAGTGCGCGAGATGCGGATGGAAGGCGGCGCGATGCGCGGCATGGCCTCGGGTCGCTTCGAGGGGCAGGACATGGATTTCCAGCAGCTGGTGCAGCGCGGGCAGTTCTGGGCGCTGGCCGGCCAGGTGGGACTTGGCGATGCGCCTTTTGCCCGCTACGCGCGGGGGGAGACCGCGCGCATCCGGCTGGTCAACGACACGGTCTTCCCGCACGCGATGCATCTGCACGGCGTGCATTTCCGCACGATCGCGGCGGATGGCTCTCTGGGCCCGATGCGCGACACGGTGCTTGTCATGCCGCAGGAAAGCGCCGAGATCGCTTTCGTCGCCGACAATCCCGGGAAATGGCTGCTGCATTGTCACATGCTCGGCCATGCCGCCTCGGGGATGACAAACTGGATCGAGGTGGCCTGACGCTCTTTCGTGCGCAGCGATAAAGACCGGCGGCGCGGGGGCGCCGCCCGCGCCGCCGGTCACATGCTCAGGCCGTGGCCCGCACCTGCAACTCGGTCATCATACCTGTCGCCAGATGCCCCATGTGATGACAGTGCATCATCCAGCGCGCCGCCTCGCCCGCGTCGAAGGCGACCGTCACCGAGCCCATCGCCGGCACGAAGACAGTGTCACGCAGCGCGCCCTGAACAGGCTGATCTCCGACCGCGACGACCTGGAAGACGTGGCCATGCAGGTGCATCGGATGCGCCATCATCGACATGTTGTGGAACATCATCTCGACCCGCGCGCCGTGGGGTACCGTGATTGGCCTGTGCTCCTCCCAGACGGCGTGGTTGATCGTCCAGACGTAGGGGTCCATGGTGCCACCGAGCATCACCATCTGGCGAACATCCGGCTCCCGGGCCACGAGGGGCGAGACCGCGCGCAGGGCAAGCTCCTGCCGCATGTCGCCCGCGGCGGGCGGGGTCTCGGTCTCGGTCCGGGTCGGCAGGCGTGGCACCGCGGCGCCCTGTGGTGCGAGGATGAGGCCGGTCTGTTCGTGTGCGCCTTCCCGGAGCGCGAGGACCGGCCGGGCCAGCCCGTCACCGGGCATGTCGAGGTCGATCTCCATGCGCTGACCCGAGGCGATGGGAAAGCGCGTGCCGGGCAGCGGCGCGACCGCGTCGCCGTCCACCGCGACCAGCCGGGCCTGCAGTCCGCCGGTGTCGATCCAGTAGGCGGTCATCGACGCGCCGTTGATGATCCGCAGTCTCACCCGGCCATTGCGCTCGACCGCTACGACCTCCGGATCGTCGAGCGTGCGGTCGTTGGTGAGATAGGCATCGAAGTCGAAATCGTTGAGGTCCATCGGCATCTTAGCCATGCCGCCCATCCCGGACATGTTGCCCATACCGGAGATGCCCTCCGTCTCTCCCATGCCAGACATTCCGCCCATCGGGGCCGCGGACTCGCCGTGGTGCATGGCACCATGGTCCATCGGGGTTGGCGCATGCGCCCCGCCATGGTGCCCGCCGGTGCTGCCGGAGGTCTCGGCCAGCACTTCCTCGGGGGATTTGAAGCTGAAATCGTGCAGGAATATCACCACCTCCTGCCGGTCGGCAGCAACATCTTCGGCGCTGCGCACGATCAGCGGGGCGGCGAGCATGGCGATCTCCTGCTGCGGGAGGTGGCTGTGCATCCAGAAAGTGCCGGGGCGCGGGGCGAAGTCATAGGCGCGGTGCTCGCCGACCTTCAGCATCGGGTTGGTGTTGGGGGCGCCGTCCTGTGCGTTGGGCGGGATCTGCCCGTGCCAATGGATGATCGTCTCCACATCGAGGCCGTTGGCCAGGTCGACGGAAAAACGCTGGCCCGGATCGAGGCTCAGCCCCTGGCCACCCGTGCCATTGGTCAGCCCCATGACGGTGGCGGCGCGGCCATTCACCTCAATCGTGCGGGTGCCTGCGGTGAGGGATTGCCGGTCGGTCGCCGCCCGCGCCCTTGCGGGCAGCAGCAGCGAGGCCGACATGGCGGCAGAAGCGGCCAAAAAGCCGCGGCGGGAAAATCGGGTCATGATGATCTCCGGAAAATGAGGTTTCGCAATGCGGGACTGGGTCCCGTGGAGATCAGCTTCGGGGAGGGGGCGATGAGGGCGCGAAATCCTGAGACGACAGGGAGACATCGACGCGCGATGCCGCGACCCGCGAGACATGTGCCTTGCCGGGGCCAGTCAGATCACCGATGCGGGCCGCGTCCACCGGCAGGCAGTGTGCTTCGCACATCTGCGCGTGGGTTTTGTCGTCCAACTCGCCATTGCTCAAGGCGGCTTGATGCGCGGAGCGGTCCGCATGCGCCGTGGCGCTGGCATGGTGATCGCAGCACAGCGCGCTGAACGCCATGGCGCGCACCGGACCTGCCGGCAACGCGGTCCAGACCCCAAGCAGAGTCAGCAGTAGAAGGCGAAGCACAAGCCGTGTCATGGCGCAACGCTACGCCTGTCGCGGGTCGGCGTCAGATCACGTTCGCGGCATGAGGGTGCCGCCTGCGCAGCGTCCCGCGCAGCCTTTGCATGTCAGCCAGAACAGGACCAGAAGCCGCGATAGATCGCCTCGGGGCCCGGGTCGAGCCGGAACGTGAGTTGGCTGTCAGACCGCTGCGCATCGACCGGCTCGACCGCCATCTCGAGCCCCTCGGTTCCGTAGCTACTTTTGGTGTCGCCTGCACCCAGCGGCAGAATGACGCCGTTTAGCTTGGTGACGGCTGCGCTGCCATCGGCGGCGGCTATCAGAACCGGGTCTTCGGTGCGGGTACGGCGGAAGGAGCAGGACTCACCCTCGGGCAACGCATCCCCGGCCTCTTCGGGGGTCAGCGGCGCCGGATCGAGCGTCGACAGGAGCGTGTTGCTCAGCGCGTCCTGCAGGCTGCCCTGCTGCGCGGGCGGGTCCTCGTAGATTTCGCGCACCACGTTTCCGGCGGAGACATCGGCGATCAGCGCGCGCATTTCAGCGATCTCCTTCTTCTGGGCCGTGGCAATGCCGTCGGCGAGCTTGCGCACCCTTGCGTCCTCGATACCTGCTCGCTCGGAGGTCATGATGGCGATCGAATGGTGGGGGATCATCGCCCGCATGTAGCTTGCGCCATTCACGGTCACCTGGCTGCGCACCAGCCACAGCGCGCCGGCGAAGACGACGATGCTGGCCGCGAAGATGGCGATATTCACCACCCGACTGGGATACATCGACGCCATGAAGGCGAGCATGACGAAGGCCATGGTCGCGCCCATGACGATTGCCATGTAGACACGGGTCTCGCTGAAGAAGACATGCTCGAACGCGTAGGTGTTGAGATACATCAGCCCGAACATGATCACCGTCGAGGCGAGGATCATCAGGGCGAAGCGGGAATAGGTCATCGGCTCCTCCATGCTTATCGCTCTCAGGCTCAACGGCCTTCCAGCGCTGGAGGGTTCCCGAAAAAGTGATCCTGCGCGTTACCCGGGCGGCGCAGAGATCTCCGCCTGATGCGCGCGTAACTCCTCGGGCCAGGTCGATTTGATGTAGGTGAAGATGGCCTCGATCTGCGCGTCTGTAAGCTGATCACCGAAGCCCGGCATGTTGCTCTCATAGCCGTTGCCGACCACGGCGGCGGTACCGAGCTTGGTGATCCGGAAGAGCACCTCGTCGGGATGATGCCATGTGTGGCCGGAGGCGTCATGCGGGGGCGCGGGCAGCCGTCCATCGGGACCGGGGCTGCGCCAGTTCGGCTGGCCTTCAAGGTCTGCGCCATGGCAGGCGGCGCAGGTCTCGGCGTAGAGTGCCTTGCCCTCGGTGATCTGGGACGTCTCCGCCGGGGCGGTTTCGGCCCCGGCGAAAACATACCAACCCGCCACCGCAACCAGCAGCAGGGCAAGACCCAGCCACCTCACAGCTTCACCCCGCGCAGCCGCAGCGCGTTGCCGATCACGGAGACGGACGAGAGGCTCATCGCCGCCGCCGCCACGATGGGCGAGAGCAGGATGCCGAGGAACGGGTAGAGGATGCCCGCCGCCAGCGGCACCCCCGCCGAGTTGTAGACGAAGGCGAAGAAGAGGTTCTGCCGGATGTTCCGCATGGTCGCCTCGGCGAGGTGGCGCGCCCGGACGATGCCGCCGAGATCACCCTTCACCAGCGTGATGCCAGCGCTCTCCATGGCGACGTCCGCGCCGGTGCCCATGGCGATGCCGACGTCGGCGGCAGCCAGCGCCGGGGCGTCGTTCACCCCGTCGCCAGCCATGGCGACAGACAGCCCCTCGCGGCGCAGCTTCTCGATCAGCGCGTGCTTGTCCTCGGGGCTGACCTCGGCATGCACCTCGTCGATATTGAGCTCCCGCGCGACCGCCTCGGCCGTGGCCGTCGCATCGCCGGTGGCCATGACGATGCGCAGCCCGGCCTCGTGCAGCGCCCGGATCGCCTCGGGTGTGCTCTCCTTCACCCGGTCGGCGACCGCGACCAGCCCGGCGGCGCGCCCGTCCACGGCGACGAACATGGCGGTCTTGCCGTCTTTCTGGAGCGCGCTCGCCCGGTCCCTGAGCGGGCCGAGGTCCACGCCTTCATCCGCCATCAGCGCCGCATTGCCGAGCGCCACGCGCTGGCCGCCGACGCTGCCGGTCACGCCCTTGCCGGTGACCGCCTCGAAGTCCGCGGACTCCCGCTCCGGCGCCCCGGCTTCTCGCGCGCCAGCGGTGATCGCCTCGGCGAGCGGGTGCTCGGAGCCGCGTTCCAGCGCGGCAGCGAGGGCGAGCAATTCGGACTTCGCCATGCCCTCTCCGGGTTCGGCGTCGGTCAGCGTCGGCTTGCCCTCGGTCAATGTGCCCGTCTTGTCGACCACAAGCACACCCACCTTCGAGAACCGCTCCAGCGCCTCGGCGTCGCGGATCAGCACGCCTGCCTGCGCGCCGCGCCCGGTGGCCACCATGATCGACATCGGCGTCGCGAGGCCGAGCGCACAGGGGCAGGCGATAATCAGCACCGAGACGGCTGCGACGAAGGCATAGGAGAGCGCCGGGGACGGCCCGAAGACCGTCCAAGCGAGGAAGGCCAGCACCGCCACGCCGACCACCGCAGGCACGAAATAGGCCGCCACCCGGTCCGCCATCGCCTGGATCGGCGCGCGCGAGCGCTGCGCCTTGGAGACCATCTCGACGATGCGCGACAGCGTGGTCTCGGAGCCGACATTCTCGGCCCGCATCAGGAAGCTGCCGGTCTTGTTGAGCGTGCCACCGGTGACCGGCTCACCTTCGGCTTTCTCCACCGGGACTGGCTCGCCGGTGATCATGCTCTCGTCCACCGAAGAGCGCCCCTCGGTCACAACGCCGTCCACGGGCACGCTCTCGCCGGGGCGCACGCGCAGAATGTCGCCCGAGGCGACCTCATCCAGCGGCACGTCCTCTTCCGCTCCATCGCTCACCCGCCGCGCCGTCTTGGGCGCGAGGTCGAGAAGCGCGCGGATCGCGTCGCCGGTGCGCTCGCGCGCGGCCAGTTCCATGACCTGCCCGACCAGCACCAGCACGAGGATCACCGCCGCCGCCTCGAAGTAGACCGGCGTCATGCCCATCTCGTCGCGCATCGCCTCGGGGAAGAGGCCGGGCGCCAGCAGGGAAACGATGGAAAAGACATAGGCCGCCCCGGTGCCGAGCGCGATCAGCGTCCACATGTTGGGCGAGCGGTTGACGATCGAGGCCCAGCCCCGCTTGAAGAACGGCCAGCAGAGGATCACCACCGGCGTCGCCAGCGCGAACTGCAGCCAACCGAAGAGCGTATGTCCGATCCAGTCGGCGAAGGGGATGCCGATGTGCGCCCCCATCTCCAGCACGAAGACCAGCGCCGCCAGCGGCGCGGTGATCTTCAGGCGGCGCTTGAAGTCGACGTATTCGGGGTTCGGCCCGCTGTCCGCCGAGGGGGTCATCGGCTCCAGCGCCATGCCGCACTTGGGGCAGTCACCGGGCGCATCGCGGATGATCTCCGGGTGCATCGGGCAGGTGTACTTCGTGCCCTTGGGCATCGGCTCCGGCGCGGGGCGGTTGCCGAGATAGGCCTCTGGCTCCGCCTCGAACTTTGACTGGCAGCGCTCGGAGCAGAAGTAGACCTTCTCGCCGTCATGCTTCAGCATATGGGCGGCCGTAGAACGGTCGACCTCCATGCCGCAGACCGGGTCTTTTGCAGTGAGATAAGCCTCCGGATCGGCGCGGAACTTCTCGCGGCAACCCTCGGAACAGAAGTGGTAGAGATGCCCATCGTGTCCAAGGCTGGGCTTGCCCGCCTCGGGGTCTACGGTCATGCCGCAGACCGGATCGCGGGTCACCGCCTTAGCTGCGCCATCCGGCGCGGCGGCATGTGTGTCGTGAGCATGGGCCATGGGAACCTCCCGGCGAGGGTGTCAGTGTCCCACGATGATTTGGGCTTCCAGTAGGGGGAAGGTCAAGAAGTTCCCTGGACCCGCCTTTCCTGACCGCAAGCGCCCCTACTCGCGATAGTCCGCGTGGCAGGCCTTGCAGGCTCCGCCGAGGTCGCGCAGCGCGGGGCCGAGATCGCCGGGCTGTGCCACCTCCAGAGCAGCGGACCGCTGATGCAAATCGCCAGCCTTGGCCGCAAAATCCTCCCAGTTCTGCCAGATCGCGGGACGGGCCTCGGATTTCTCGACGATCACTTCGTCTTCAAACTGGGCCGGGATCTGCGCGGCCTCCTCGCTCAGACGATCCAGAGCGGCCCGCGCTGCTGCCGCATCGAAGGCCTGCTGGCCCTTGGCCATCGCGCCCAATGTCTTGAGCTGGGTGCTGAGTGCCTTCATCCCTTCCATGCGGGCAAGGACGGTTTCGTTCTCGACGCCACCATGGGCAAGCGCTGCGCCGGCGGCGGTGACGGCGATCATCGCCGCAAGTACTTGGGTCTTCATCCTGTCTCCTCGTTGGCGGACCGGGCTCGCAGGCCCGGTCTCTTTATCGTAGGCGTTCTTTGTCTCAGTCGCTCGGGCGCAAAGCTTAGGTCGCCCGGAAGCCGGAGAGGACCCTAACGCGACACGCCCCGTGATCCCAAGCCACTTGCCTTCGCAAAGTTAAATTGCCTCGATCGCCTTCTCGAGCATTGCGCGAACCTCTCCGGCAACGCCGAGCAGCTCGGGATTGTCGATGGCGGACATGGACGCCTGTGGATCAACCGCGCTCACCTCCACGTCGGAGCCGACCTGACGCAAGATGACATTGCACGGCAACATCGCCCCCACCTTCGGCTCGAGCCCGATCGCCGCATGCGCCATCTTCGGGTTGCACGCGCCGAGGATCAGGTAGCCGGGCATGTCCTCATCCAGCTTCTTCTTCATGGTGGCCTGAACGTCGATCTCGGTGAGCACGCCGAAGCCCTGTACCTTGAGCGCTTCGCGGGTGCGCGCGTCGACCTCTGCGAGGGTGGCATCGAGGATGGTTCTGTCGATGGTATAGCTCACGGGTTGATCTCCTTGTCGCTGCGGAGTCTCAGGTTTCCACCGGGTAGCCCTGCGCCTGCCAGGCTCCGAAACTGCCGGGCACATTGGCGACCTGCGAAAAGCCCGCGCGGTGCATCAGGCTCGCGGCGATGCTGGCGCGAAAGCCGCTCTGGCAATAGGCGGCATATTCCGTGTCCCGGTCGAGCGCGTCCAGATCGCCTTCAAGCGTACCAAGGAATGCATGGCGCGCCTTCGGAATGTGGCCGCCACGCCATTCCTCGTCCTTGCGCACATCGAGCGGGCGGACATCGCTCTTCTGAAGTTCCTGCACCGTCAGCTGGCGAATGTGCCCGAGCGGACGGCCGCTTTCGCGCCAAGCCCCGATGCCGCCCGCGAGATACCCGGCGAACCGAGTGTACCCGACCCGCCAGAGCAACTGCACCGCCTCGGCCACCTGATCGTCGGTCTCGGTGACCAGCGCAATGGGAACCTCGGGATCGAGCAGCCACCCGGCCCAGACCGAAAGTTCGGGCTGCAGGCCGATATTCAGCGCGCCCTCGATGAAGCCGCCGCCAAACGCGAGCATGTCGCGCACGTCCAGAAGCTGCACATCACCCTCTTCAAGCAGCGCCTCGAACGCGTCCGACGTCTTGCCGACGCAGTGCGGCAGCCCGTGCATGACCTCTGGCCCGGCCGCATTGACCTTTTTCAGACGCGGATAGTGCGTCGGCACCGGCGGTGCGTCCTGCGTCATCTCCGACTTGAACGCCTCGAGATCGGTGATCTGAACGTATTTGTTGTGCGCTTTCTCGTAGCCGATCGTGGTGGACATGCGGTCACCGATGTCCGGCCCGCAGGCCGAGCCCGCACCGTGGCAGGGGTAGACGATGACACCGTCCGGCAGCGCCATGTAGACCTCCTGCGTGGTGCGGAACAGCGCCTCGGTAAACTCGTCGGTCTTGTCGTCTCCCAATAGGTCCGGCCGGCCGACCGAGTCCACGAAGAAGGCGTCGCCGCTGAGCACGCCCCAGGGATCGTCGTGACCCTCTTCGAACAAAAGAAACGAGACATGCTCGGGCGTGTGGCCGGGCGTGTGGCGAACCTCCAAGCGGAGTTTGCCGAACTCGAAACTGTCGCCATCTCGGATGCCGGTGTGGGCGAAATCGTAGTCGGCGCCACCTTCGACGCTGACGCACAGCTCGGGCACACCATCGAGCCGGGCCACCAGTTCGCGTGCGCCGGAGAGGAAATCTGCATGGATGTGGGTCTCGAACACGTGGGTGATCGTCAGGCCGAGCGCCTTGGCGCGTTCTATGTAAATCTCGCAATCCGGTCGGGGATCGACGATGGCGGCTGTGCCGCTGCCGGTGTCCCCCAAGAGGTAGGAGCATTGGGCCACCCCTTCGGCGAGGATCTGTTCGAAACGCATGGTCATTGCATCTTCCTCCTATGGTTGAGTGGGCGCGGCGTTGTGGTGGCGCCCCGTTGCAGGAGGAATGCGTTCGGGTGGCTTTGCGTTCCGATTTTTGAATATGATTTACGGTTTGCGGTGGATCAATGCGGTCTGGCCGCTCCGCTATCACCCTGTGCTCATGACATTTCCTTTTGGGGGAGGACATGATGAAACGTCTTGCGCTCGCAATTATGACCTTGGCCACACCCGCGCTTGCCGATCCGGACGGATACGGCCACATGACGGACTGGGGGTACGGCCACGGCGCGACCATGATTTTTGGCCCGATCCTTTGGCTTATCGTTCTGGGGCTGGTGGTTGTCGGGGTGATTTGGTTCTTCCGCCAGCACGAGCAGGGCAGCGCCTCGCGCAGCCAGCAGAGCGCCCTCGCAGAGCTCGATATGCGCCTCGCCCGCGGTGAGATCGAACCGGAGGAGTATACCGCCCGCAAGAAGCTGCTGGGGGGCTGACGGCACATGCCGAGACCGACTTCGGCGGTCCCGGCACGTTTGAATTACCCTCGGGCCATCAGGCCTGCACAGCCGGATAGCCTGCATCGCGAAGAGCCTGCAGGATCAGAGCCTCGTTCTGCGCGCCAGTGATCGAAACCGTCTTCTATGGCAAATCGCAGGCGGCCCGGCCCCGGCGGCAGGGTCCGCCGCCCTGACGGTCTCTTCGATCGCCGCGACGCAGTGGCCACAGCTGATGCTCAGAACCTTCGACTGTGTGATCGACCACCGGCTCGGGAAGAATTGCGCCGGTGACAAAGACCGCTTCAAGCAGCGCGGCGAGTCCACTGACCCAGTAGGATCAGAGCCCAAAGCTCTCAAGAGATGGTAAGGTCTAATCGACTGAAACTCCCATCCCAAAGAAGCAAGATCATCAGCAAGTGATGTCATGCGTGTCTCTTGCCCCGATTCAGGAGGCGGGACATGCGCGGTTCGTAGGCATGAGGAGATCGCGTGGAACTGGTTCAGTTGGGTCGAGTTCGCCACATACCGCAAATGCTCGCTACACACGGCTGATCTCGCCGGCTTCATGCTTGGTAGTCTTGCTGCGGTCGCAAACAGATCGACCAAGACGGCACACGCCGAACGTCGCGAATGGGCGGATGGTGTTGAAAAACTCGACCCGAATTTCCGGCCGGCGAGATAGGCAGAGCGTTCCTGCTGATGTCTCACGCCGATGACGGCCTCAGCTAGGCGAGTTTGCGGAGGTTCTGGACGGTTGCGGCTATGTGGAACTCGTCCTTGGCGCCGTTCGGTCCTCGGAGGCGAAGGCGGTCGAGACCGAGTATACGCTTGAGGTGGGCGAAGAGCATCTCGACTTTCTTCCTAGCATAGCCCGACGCAACATATGCGTCGGTCGTGGCGATCTCCCGCGCCTTTTGGCGCGCGTGCTCGTGTCTTGACCGAGAGATTTTGCGGGTCGTCTGATTGGGCGTGCATCGGGGTTTCAGCGCGCAGGCGGCGCAATCCTGTTTTCGGGCGAAGTATTTCTTGAAGCCGTCCTTTCCGAACTCTGGTCGCCCCTTCGAGATGTCCCGCCAGTAGGGCTTCAGTGCATGGCCTCCAGGGCAGTGATACTCGTCTGCCGCTTCATCGTAGGCGAAGTCGGTTGCCGGACACGCGCCGTCCTTGCGCTCGGATTTGTCGAAGACCGGGATGTGCGGTTCGATGTTCTGTTCGTCGACGAGCCAGCCGAGCATCTCGGCCGTGCCGTAGGCCGTATCCGCGGCCAGCGTGTCCGGGTGAAGGTCGAACCGCTCTCTGGTTCTCGTCAGCATGTCACGCACGGCGCCGACCTCGGCCTGCCGGATCGGAACGGTAGCCTCGACGTCGACGATGATCGCATTATCCAGATCCACCAGGTAGTTAGTGCTGTAGGCGAAGAAGGGTCTGTCACCGTTGGCTCCGGTAAACCGTGCGGCGGGATCGGCAGGCGAGATCGCCTTCGGCTTCACGGGCGTGGCTGCGCCGAAAGCCGCGTCGTCGAGGGTGTCGAGGTATTCCTGCGTTGCTCGGCTGGCCCCGTCTTCCGCCGACCATTCCGAGAAATCCGCTTTGGTATAACGGCTGGCATCCGCCTTGATCAGCGACGCATCCGCCCCGAAACTCTCGCCACCCACCAAGCCCTCGGCGATGCAGCGCGCCAGCACCGCCTCGAAGAGATGTCGGAACAGATTGCTCTCACGGAACCGTCCGTGCCGGTTCTTCGAGAAGGTCGAATGGTCGGGCACCGGATCAGCCAAGTCGAGCCGACAGAACCAGCGATACGCCAAGTTCAAATGTAAGCGCCCGATAGCTACCGCAGTGGAATGTTCTTGACGCGTTCGATGATGTCGGGGTCGTCCACGAAGTCCTCGAGGAAGCTATGCCATTGCTCGATCGAGACCCGAGCAGACATGAGCATG
>NZ_JBSWYX010000041.1:0-21838 GCF_056161345.1 Salipiger sp. ABF4_146
CTTGTAGGTCGGCTTCGGAGGTCTGCTCATGCTGCCCGGCTAGCATGCTGGATTCACGAGATGAATCCCCTAGATTTGCGCAACAACGCCAACGGAAACTATCAAATGTTTTTTGGCGCTCTAACAGGCGTTGTAAACACATTAGAAGGTCAACTATCAGGAGAAATTAGAACGCGAAGAGAATACCTTGAATGCGACTTCGCGATCTCCTTCAAGCGACGGGTTGACAGCTGAAGCAGCACCGACCAGCTAGACCTCATGCCGCGTGAGAGGCCACCAGCCCCGTCGGGCTCAATCCGCGATCATGGGGTCTAAACCAGATTTTCAGTCTTCCGCACCCAACCGTTCCCATAGGACATATCTGTGTTTTGGTGAATGGCCAAGCAAATTGCTGAACGCCCGATCTGCCCCTATTCACAAACCGCCCACGGCCAAGAGGGAGACTAAGGGCTGCACGCTTGACGTTATAATGAATAGATATCAACATATCCACAATAAGGAGACCTATTCATACGCTACACTGTCGGCGAGACCTATTTCTTCATTCGCGTTAACTTCGTCCGTCACCCTGACAGTTTTGGGGCCCTGTACTGCCCGTGGCGGGACACGCTCCGGGAGATTAAGATCCGCGCCATGACGTGTACCGAACACCACAAGGTCTCCTGGGAGTGGGATAGCGAAGACAAAAAGGACCGGGACGGATACCTCTTCTCAGAAAGTGATGGCACCATCTGGGCCAACCAGTATCCGCGCGCGGTCTATGGTCAGATGGATGACTCTCAAGACCGGAAGGTCCATCGGCACTATGCGAGCGACGCGCCTGACGACACCTTCGAAAGAGCTTTGAAAACCTATCCGGACGATGAGCTCATTTGGGGGATCACTGATGCCCGGTCTTACCTCGAGAACATCCTCCGAGCTCTGAACCCCAAGTCCATGTCCTATCTAGGGGACGATGCGAAAGCTGAGCGCGAGTCTCTCGAAGAGTTTCGTGATTACCTAGTCGCGAAGATCGAAGAGGCGTCGGGCATGAAAGTTCGAGTAGCCCCCTGGACCTTCACGAAGACAACCGGCGAAACGGAGGTTGTCCCAACCGTGCAAAAGGTCTCGCTTGTACCAGCCGCCCAAGCGGCGTGAAGGGCAGGGCGCCAAGATTAACTTTGTCTTAGGCGTCCTCTGCCAGTATATCTCTCGTTATGGCTTACGCAGCGAACCTCACAAAGACCGCAACAACCACCACCATCTCGGTGGCGGCCGGTCTTGTTGTGGGCGCCCTTTAGGCAGCTTCAGCCCAGACATCACCACAGCCCCGCCGGACGCGAGCGGGGCTTTTTTTGTGCGTGAGCCAGTCCGTGTCCGGCCTCCATTTTTCAGAGAAGGACATACCCAAAATGGAACTCCACGATCACCGCATTCTGGCCAAGCGGCTCGACCTCTATCACGTCGAGGAACACTCTCCCGGCATGATTTTCTGGCACGCCCGAGGCTACCGGATCTACCGTATTCTCGAAGACTTCATCCGCGACCGCATGAGGCGCCTGGGATATGAGGAAGTGCATACTCCGCAGCTCCTGGCGCGGGAGCTTTGGGAAAAGTCAGGCCACTGGGCAAAATTCAGAGAAAACATGTTCTCGATCTCCCGAGAAGACGGCCGGGACATGGCTCTGAAGCCCATGTCGTGCCCATGTCACGTCCAGATCTTCAACGACACCAAGAGGTCATGGCGGGATCTTCCTATGAGATATGCCGAGTTCGGGCAGTGCCACCGTGATGAGCCCTCTGGGTCTTTGCATGGCCTGATGCGCACCAAGGCCTTCGCACAGGACGATGCTCACGTGCTCTGCAGGCCATCTCAGGTCAAACAGGAGGTGAAGCGCTTTGTCGTCCTTCTGCAGGAGGTCTATGCCGCTCTGGGTTTTCGAGACGTCGAAGTCGCGCTTTCCTTGAGACCAGAAAAGAGATCGGGCTCAAATGAGCAATGGGACTGGGCGGAGGCCGAGTTGCTGGAGGTCGCCCGAGAGTGCGATCTGGATCCGAAGATGCAGCCGGGCGAGGGTGCTTACTACGGCCCCAAGCTTGAGTTTGCCCTTAGGGATCGAACGGGACGCGCGTGGCAGTGCGGCACCGTTCAACTCGACAGCGTTCTACCTGAACGCCTCGGCGCAAGCTACGTGAACGAGGATGGCAAGCCTGAGGTACCAATCATGATCCACCACGCTGTCTTCGGCTCCATAGGTCGCTTCATTGGCATCCTGCTCGAGGAGAATGCCGGCCGGCTGCCGCTTTGGCTGGCTCCAGACCAGGTGGCGATCCTTCCCATCTCAGATAGCCAGCGCGGCGCCGCTGAGGGGCTCTTTGAGGCGCTTATGGCCGCCGGTTACCGACCGCGCATGTTCGATCAAAGCGAGACCTTGTCACGCCGCATAGTCTCCGCGCGTGAGTTGGAGATCCCGGTCCTAGCCATCATCGGGGAGCGAGAAGCCTCGTCTGGTCAGGTCGCTCTAAAAATTGGAAAATCTCAGGAAGTGGTGACCGTGCCTATGGTGCCAGAATGGCTACGTAGCCACGGCGCCCGATATGATGGCTGGAGACCACATTCTCGAGTGGCGGACAGAGATTCATGCTCACAATGAGGCGCAAACTAGGCGCGCCTCACTTGAAGCCGTCAGCTGACGGCGTAGCCCACAACCGCCCCCAAGATCGCGGCGCCGGCGACCAGTTCGAGAATATGGGCGCGCAGCCTTTGGCGCGCCTTCTTACGCGATGCCTCCTCGATTTCCTTTCTAATCATGTCACTCGTCCTCTAGTTTCCAACGCGGCGCGAACACAATGGCTGCGCTTTACCTTTCGCTTAACCCCCGATCAGAGGCTTATGTTTCATGAGAGGTCCGCAACAAGGCCACGCCGGTGAATGCAGCGACTTTTTGCCATCTGGGAGGATATCAGAACGTTCGAATGGCGGCCCTTTGACACCTCGGCATTGCATGACCTACCCGGGGCGGTAGGTCATCGGCGGGCACAACCTAAGCGTTAAAGTCAGCGCATGACTTCCGAAAGAGTGCGCGGCTATTCCGATGTGGCCAACTGATTTTGCAGCTTCTGAAACTCTGCTTTGGCGCGCGCCTTCTTGCCCGAGTTGAGGTACGCATATGTTCGAATCATCGCGAGGCCCCGTCACACATGGACGCCATCGTCCCATTTTGTGCAACGCCTGTGAGTGCTGCGCGACAACTGCCCTGGTAGCTCTTCAGGAGCCTTCCGCCTCCCGCAAGAGCGGGCGGAATTGAGGGCTGACTTACGGGATGGCGCCATAGATCGAACGCCCGCGGCTCGAGGTACTGATACCCGTCGCAGCGCTAACGCTCATAATATTATAGTGTTCCGCGTCTCTCTGTCTGCGGCGTCACTGCACTGAGGGCGAATGCGCGGCCGATTGTGCTCCGATTGCTGCCCACCACCCTGACCAGTGCCAGCCCGGCAGCGGCCAGCTTCGCCACGGCGGTATGTTGTTGCAAAATGACGCCATCTCAGCTCGCGGATGCGCGATTGGAAGTTGATCCTAGTAAAAGTGTCAGGTACCTCGAGGATTTATCAGCCAGACCTGTCCCCAGTGCGGTCCAGCCAGCCCAATAAGAGCTACTACCCGGAGAACAGGCACATATGGCTAGAACCACACGGGGCGTTGCGCTCCTGACAACCGCATTTTGCGCAAGTGGCGCAACCGCGCAGGACGCCAGCGAGTTATTCCTTGGCACGATCCGCATCGAGTCGACCGAAGCGCAAAGCCTGCTTGGCAATGCCGAGATCACCGAGGAGGAGATCGAAGCCCGTAACCCCGCGACGGTGAAAGACGTCTTTGCGGGCGAGTCCTCGATCACTGCAAGTGGCGGTGCAGCGATCGCGCAGAAAGTCTTTGTCAACGGCATCGAGGAAAGCCTGCTGTCGGTTACCATCGACGGCGCGCGACAGAACAAAGGGGCCTTCCACCACACCGGCAACGTGCTTCTTGATCCCTTCTTGCTGAAGTCGGTCGAGGTAAGCGAGGGGCTCGCACCTGCGGATGCCGGGCAGGGGGCGTTGGCGGGTGCCATCGCCTACACCACCAAGGACGCCCGCGACCTGCTGGAGCCGGGAGAGGCATTTGGCGGGCTCACCAGCCTGACTTATGGCAATAATGGCGCGGGATGGCGCACGTCGCTGGCGCTCTTCGGGCAACAGGGTGGTTTTGAGTGGCTGCTCAGCGGCACCAAGCAAGAGGGCGACGACTACGAGGATGGCGACGGCGACGAGATCACCGGCACCGGCGCCGATCTCACAGACGGGATCGTCAAACTGGGATACACCAGCGAAACGGGCAAGCGCCTGACCTTCTCGGCCTCGCAGACCGAGGATACCGGCGACCGGGCGTCGCAAGCCGGTTTTATCCGCCCCGACTTCGCCGAGGTGATTGGGCGCGACACCGAGCTTGTCGAGGGCTATGCCCGTCGCAGCTCCTACACACTCACCTATACCGACGAGGCGCCACAGGGCGTAGTCGCGCCGACCCTGCGCCTGACCTACAACGAGCAAGAGGTGGACGTTGGCAGCGTGGCAGGCATCAACACCAGCCTCTCCGGCACCGCCAAGAACGACTTCGACATCGCCGGCGGCACGCTGACCGCCGGGGTCGATTTCTTCGACGAGAGCGCCGAGGCGACCGAGGGCGCATCGGGTGACGAGCAGGTCTACGACTTCGGGCTCTTTGCGCAGGCTCGGCAGGATGTGAGCGACCGGGTTTCGGTCAGCTATGGCGCGCGCTACGATTATCAGTGGTTCGATGCGGCAAACGGCGACACCTTCGAAGAAGGCGGCTTCAGCGTCAATGGCGCGGTGGATGTGATCCTGAGCGACGCCTGGACGCTGAACGCCGGTGTGGCCTCGACGTGGGGAGGCTTCGCGCTTGGCGAGGCGGCGCTGGTGAACTACCGCACCGACTGGACCTATGACGACTTCATTCCCTCGAGGTCGAAGGCGGCGCGTCTTGGCTTGCGCTACGGCAGCGGCCCTTGGGACGCGAGCGGCGCGGTCTTCTATACGCAGGTTGACGACATCACGGCGGTCCTGCCGTCGGGCGGCGACCGGGGCGCGCAGAGCGATCTCGTCTCCAAAGGCTTCGAGGGCTCGGTCGGCTACACTATGGACAAGGGCTTCGCACGGCTCAACTACACCTACGCCGACGTCGAGCTAGATGAGGACACCGTGGGATCCACCTCCTACTATCTTGGACGTCCGGTCGGACATATCTTCGCTCTTGAGGCAGGGTATTCGGCGACGGATGAATGGCGTTTTGGCGGCAACGCAGAAGTCGCGTTGGAGAACACCGACACCGAGGTGGACCTGCCTGGCTATGAGGTTGTGAACCTCTACGCTAGCTACACGCCGCGCGGGGTCGAAGGCCTTGAGATCAGGCTCGATGTGGACAACCTCTTCGACGAGACCTATTCGAGCCGCAGCTCGGATGGCATCGATTTTGCTAACGTGGTGCCGCTGACCGAGCCGGGGCGGACGTTCTCGCTCACCGCGCGCTACCGCTTCTAAGGGCGGGGCATAAACGGGCGGCTGCGGCGGTTTCCCTCTCGCTTGGCTGCCTTTCTGGCAGCGCCCCTGCGGCGCTGCCAGTGTTCACGAAATTGGTATTTCTGATTGAAAATTATCCACTTGTGCAGGAAAGCTCGTAGTCTTTCCGGACCGTTGCGTCTTCGATGAGGAGGAGAAGATGAACCATCGCATGTTGCTTGCTCTGCCGCTTTTCGTCATGGGCTGCGCGACGCCTCAGGAGCAATGCCTAGACCGCGCGGCGGCGCGTGTCCGGAACCTCGAAGAGCGCATCGAGGTCGCGCGCGGAAATATCGACCGAGGATACGCGGTGCATATCACCCGTTCGAGAGCGACCGTCGGGTTCTGCTCGGGCTATTACGGCGGCTATTACCGCTATGGCGGCGTCACCAGTTGTGTCGCCTCGGATCCGGGGCCCCGCGAGCAGGCCGTGCCGATCGACGTGGCCGAAGAACGTGCGAAGCTGCAGCGCCTCGAGGCCGCGCTGCTGCAGGAGCAGACCGCGTATCGCGGCAAGGCCTCGCAATGCAGGCGTGCCTTTCCAGAGTGATTGACCAAAGTTCATAGCCACCCGCCTCGGCGGAGCGCCTGCTCCCTTAGGTCAGCTTAGCGCGACTTTGGCGAAGCCGTTGCGATTGATTTCAAAGCCGAACTGAGATGACAAAATAGACATAAATTTTGAGTTATCAGAGCTTCTAGCGACACCAAATCTCTGGGCGCCGCGGATCAATTTTGTGCAACGCACAGGAGTGAGGCGCAATGACTGCCCTGATAGCTCTTCAGGAGCCGGCCGTCTTCCGCGAGAGCGGGCGGAATTGAGGGCTGATTCACGGGGATGGGCGACATAGGTCGAACGCCCGCGGCTTGCAGCGCTGTCGAACGAAACGCTGGCGTTGATGATGGTGTTCCACGTGTCTCTAGCTGCGGGATTACGGCGCCGAGGGCGAATGCGAGGGTCGATGCAAACCGCGTCGTTCGCCGCGTCGGCCAGCGACCTCAGACGAAGGCGGAGGAATGGTGCCCGGTGATGCGCCATTTGCCGGCCAATTCTTCAAAGGTGAAAATATAGCGTGCGGGTACGGTCTGTTGGGTGCCATCGCGCAGAAAGGTGAACGTGTAGTGCCCGCCGATCACCACGGTCCCAAGCTTGTGGCTGATACGTTTGCGCATGGTGTCGATTCGGCAGGTCAGCCCGGGATTGGCGAGAAAGGTCTCGAAATAGTCGCGGCGCTCTTCGTCATGGCCGCGGATCTCATCCTGCATCGTGGGGACAAGAATTGCATCATCCGCATAAAGCGCGAGAAGCCCGTCGATATCCCCGGATGTGACCGCCTCAGACCAGCGGAGGAGCGCCTCTCGCGCGGCGGCAAGATGCGGGCCGGCCTCTTGCTCGAACTCGGGGTCCATCTGAACTCGAACTGTGGTGATGTCTTCGTGCATCTGTCTTCCTTCCAAAGCCGTTTCGGGTGGGGGCACGGCAGGGCCTGCCGGCAAGACCTTTGTCGAAGCCGGTCCGGAGGACACAGCTTTCGCTTGTCATATGCAATGTTATAACGTAGCAGTCAATCGACAAGCCGATGGTGGCGCGCGTGCCTCCGGTTCGTCCGAATGGATGACCCGCTTCGGTGAATGCCCCAAGAACAGGTAAGCTGCCGCCTTGCACGATGAACAACAGATACCCGTTACGTTGCTGACTGGCTTTCTGGGCAGTGGCAAGACCACCATCCTCAACCGGCTGCTGAAACATCCGAGCTTTGGCAGGGCGGCGGTGATCGTCAATGAGTTTGGCGAGATCGGCCTTGATCACGACCTGGTGGTGTCGAGCACCGAGAACGTGGTTCTGCTGCAGTCGGGATGCATGTGCTGTGCGCTGCGGGGGGATCTTGTCGAAACCCTCTACGATATGTCCGAACGGCTCGACGCCGGTGAATTTGAGCTCGATCGCATCGTCATCGAGACCACCGGGCTCGCCGATCCGGCACCGATCCTGCACACGCTGCTGACTGATCGCTATCTGGCAGAGCGTTTTGTCACCGATGGCGTCGTCACCTGCATCGACGCGGCAACCGGGGTGCAGACGCTGACACGGCATGAGGATGCGCGGCGTCAGGCAGGAGTTGCTGATCTGCTCTTGCTGACCAAGACCGATCTGCCCGAGGCGCAGGAGGAAGAGGTCTGTGCGGCGCTTTCCGCGATCAATCCCGGCGCGCCGGTGCTGCGGGTCGTGGCGGGAGAGGTGCATCCGGCCCGGCTGATCGGCCTCGGTCATTTCGATCTCTCCATGAAGTCAGACGAGGTGGCCGACTGGATGCGGCAAGAGGCAACGCCCGCGCCGGCGCACCGCACCGAGGCCTCGCATGACGCCGACATCCGTTCGGTGTCATGGGTCGTCGAGCAGCCACTGACCGCCGATCAGTTCGATTTCTGGATGGACCTGGTGATGGCGCAGCGTGGCGAGGATCTGCTGCGTTTCAAGGCACTGGTTCATCTGACCGATGTTCCCTTTCCCTTCGTCGTACATGGGGTGCAGCATATCTTTCATCCGCCGCTGCCGCTCAAGGACTGGCAGGGCGATGACCCGCGCACAAAGATCGTCATGATCGTACGCGGTTTCACAGCAGAGGATCTGCACCAACTGTTCGGCGCTCTGAGCAAGCTGGCCACCACCTCGCAGACGCTTCCCGCCGGATATCTCTCTGCCGAGGTCTGCGCATGACGAAACAGGTGCGGCGGGCAGAGCCGCAGCAGATCACTGGCGTTCACCGCGACACGCGTACCGGACGCCCCCCTTCGAAACCGAGGCAAACGACATGATCCACATCACCCTTGCCGATGGCGCCGTACGAGAGCTCGCCGAAGCCCTGCCGGGCGCCGAGCTTGCCGCCGCGATCGCACCCTCGCTCCGCAAGAAATCCGCCGCCATGGTCGTCAATGGCGAACTGCGTGACTTGGCCGCGCCGCTGGAGCGCGATGCGACGCTCGAGTTCCTGAGCCCCGACGATCCGCGGGTTCTGCCGCTCATCCGCCACAGCTGCGCACATGTGCTGGCCGAGGCGGTTCAGGAGTTGTTTCCCGGCACGCAGGCGACGATCGGCCCGGTGATCGAACATGGGTTCTACTATGATTTCGCCGCCGAACGGCCTTTTACCGCCGACGATCTGCCGAGGATCGAGAAGAAGATGCGGGAGATCATCGCCCGCAACGCTCCGATCCGGCGCGAGGAATGGACCCGCTCAGAGACGCGCGCCTATTTCGAAAGCGAAGGTGCCAGCTACAAGCTCGAACTTCTGGCGGCGATTCCCGAAGATCAGCCCATCGGCATCTACCGACAGGGCGACTGGCTCGATCTCTGTCGCGGGCCGCATCTGGCCTCGACCGGTCAGATCGGCAGCGCCTTCAAGCTGACCCGCGTGGCGGGGGCCTATTGGCGCGGGGATGCAAAGAACGAAATGCTCTCGCGTATCTATGGTGTCGCCTTTGCCAGCCAAGCCGAGCTCGACGCTCATATGACCATGCTGGCCGAGGCCGAAAAACGCGACCACCGTCGGCTCGGTCGCGAGATGGACCTCTATCACTTCGAAGAGCAGGCCCCCGGCGCGGTGTTCTGGCACCCGAAGGGATGGCAGCTGTTTCAGACCCTGATCGGCTATATGCGCGAAAAGCAGCGGGCTGCCGGCTATCAAGAGGTCAACACGCCCGACATTATGGACCGCGGGCTGTGGGAAACTTCGGGGCATTGGCAGAACTACCGCGAGAACATGTTCCTGACCAAAACCGAGGACGCGCGCGAGTATGCGCTCAAGCCGATGAACTGCCCCGGCCACATGATGCTCTATCGGCACGGCGTGCGCAGCTATCGCGATCTGCCGATGAAGATCGCCGAGTTTGGCAAGGTGCATCGCTACGAGCCTTCGGGCGCGCTGCACGGGCTGATGCGGGTGCGCTCTTTCACGCAGGACGATGCGCATATCTTCTGCACTCCCGAGCAACTGACCGAGGAATGTCTGACGGTCAACAAGCTGATCCTGTCGATCTACCATGACTTCGGGTTTTCCGACATCCGCATCAAGCTCTCGACCCGCCCCGAAAATCGGATCGGTTCGGACGAGGTCTGGGACCGTTCCGAGGCTGCGCTGCGCGCGGCGCTCGAGGCGGCAGGGCAGCCCTATACTATCTTCGAAGGAGAGGGGGCGTTCTACGGCCCCAAGCTGGAATACGTGCTGCGCGACGCGATCGGGCGCGACTGGCAATGCGGCACGCTTCAGGTCGATTTCAACCTGCCCGAACGGTTTGGCGCGAGCTACGTGACGGCCAGCGGCGACCGCGCCGCACCGGTGCTGCTGCATCGCGCGATGTTCGGCTCGCTCGAGCGGTTCACCGGCATCCTGATCGAGCATTTCGCCGGTCACCTGCCGCTCTGGCTGGCGCCGGTGCAGGCTGTGGTGGCGACGATCACCGGAGGTGCCGACGCCTGGGCGGATGAGGTGCTGTCGGCGCTGCGCACGGCGGGACTGTCGGCGCGTGCGGACCTGCGCAACGAGACCATGGGCTACAAGGTGCGCGAGCATTCCATGGAAAAAGTGCCGGTGGTGCTGGTTCTCGGCACGCGCGAGGCGGAAGAGGGCACCGTCTCGCTGCGGCGGCTTGGGCAGAAGGGCAGCCGGACGCTGCCGCTGGCCGAGGCCGTGGCGCTGCTCGTCACCGAGGCGTACTCACCGAGCGCGCTGCAGGCTGATCCAGCGCAGACCGACACCTGCGCCGTTGGCAAAGCGGCGGCCCCGGCATGAGCTTGGCCCCGGTCACCTGCGCGTTTGCACCATCCGGCCGGAAGACCGGGTCTGCCATATGAGACGTCCCGCCGCCGTCAGCGCTGTTGTCCTTCTGGGGTGGCGGTTGATACTGGCAGCGTCGGGAGTTGCCGTGGTGACAGTCGGTCCACCGCTGATCGCGACGTGGTGGGTGATGCGTCTTTACTTTGCGCGATGGAAAGGAGTTGCCGCATGATCTCTTCGAAGACCCAACTTCCGGTGTATCTGCTCACCGGCTTTCTGGGGGCGGGCAAGACAACCCTGCTCAACCTCCTTGTCGAGGATCCGAAGCTGCGCGACACAGCGCTGGTGATCAATGAGTTCGGTCTGGTGCCGGTCGATCATGACCTCGTGCGCGAGGGGCGTGAGCGCCCGGTGGTCACCACGACGGGATGCATCTGTTGCACGGTGGGCAGCGATCTGCGCTCATCGCTCGACCAATTGTTGCACGGGCGGCGCAGCGGTGACCTGCCGCCTTTCAGCCGGGTGATTGTCGAGACAACCGGGCTGGCCGATCCAGCGCCCATCATCAACAGCCTGATCCCCGGCGGCATCGTGGCGCGCTCGCTGTCCGATCACGCGGTGGCGCGGGCGTTCAGCCTCTCGGGGGTGATCACCATGGTCGATGTCGAGGGCATCGGCGAGGCGCTCAAGACACATCCGGAGAGCCTGCGGCAGATCGCCTTTGCCGATCACGCGGTGCTCACCCGCACCGACCGGACCCCGCCGGGCGACTGGCCGGATCGGCTGCGCGACCTCAATGCCGGGTTGCAGGTGCATGACGCCGCCGATCCCGCGTTCGATCCGGCGGCGCTGCTGACGCCGGGCAGCTACGCAGCCTTCGGCAAGGGCGGCGATGTCGGCGCTTGGCTCGCGCATGAGGCCGCGCTGGATCATTCGAGTCACGGGGGGCATTTCGATGACCTCAACCGCCACGGCAGCGTGTTGGCAGTGCCGCTGTCCAGCGCCGCCCCGCTCGAGGTCTCGGCGCTGCGCGGTTTCCTCGATCGGCTGACCAAGGATCCGGGCAATGGTCTGTTGCGGGTAAAGGGGCTGGTGGCGTTGCAGGATGATCCGACGCGGCCGGCGGTGGTGCATGTGGTCGGTCACCGGGTCTACCCGATGCAGCGTCTCGAAAGCTGGCCCGAGGGTCCGGCTCAGACCCGGCTGGTGGTGATCGGCACGGCGCTGGACGAGGACGCGTTGCGTCGGGACTTCGCCGCGCTCGACGGCCCGCCCAAGCCGGTCCTGTCGTCGGTCCTGCAGTCCTTCCTGAAGGGGTAGGGCGGGCCTGACGATTTAGTGTGGGTGCGCCCAGAATTCCCAGGCTTCCGGCAAAGAAGAGGGCCCCGGCCTGCGCCGGAACCCTTTCTTTTGTTGGGTGTCGTTTGGTGCCTCAGGCTCGCGCTCAGCCGACCAACCCGCCGTCCTCGCGCTTCACCGCCACGATCGACGAGCGCGGCGGATCACCCTCCTTGCCCGGCCAGTGCCCGCCGGGGTGCTGGATGCCGACGAACATGGTGCGGCGGACCGCCGACCAGCACAGGCCGGTGACCTCGGCCCCCTGCGGCGCGGTCAGGAAGCGCGCGATTTCACCGGTCACCGGATCGCCGGCGAGTTGCTGGTTGTTGCCCATGCCTGCGAATTCACCTTCGTTGCTGTCGTCGCCGTCGGTCTGGATCCAGAGCAGCCCTGCGCTGTCGAAAGCCATACCATCGGGCGAGTTGAACATATTTCCTGAGGTGATATTGGGCGAACCGCGGTCGTCGCCCTCGGCGCTCTCGGGGTTGCCCGCCATGACATAGAGGTCCCAGGTGAAGCTGTCCGAGGCGTGATCGTCATCGGAGGGGCGCCAGCGCACGATCTGGCCGTATTTGTTGGCCTCGCGTGGGTTGGGGCCGCCGACCGGGGTCTCATCGCCGCCGGCATTGGTCGTCAGCCCGCGGTTCTTGTTGTTGGTCAGACAGCAATAGGCTTCGGCGGCATAGGGGTTGACCGCGATCCACTCGGGACGGTCCATCGTGGTCGCGCCCAGTTTCGAGGCCGCGCTGCGGGTGAAGATCAGCATTTCGGCGACGTCCATGCCGGTGGTCTCGGGGGCCATAGCCAGCCATTCGCCGGTCTGGTCATCGTGAAACTTGGCGACGTAGAGCATGCCCTCGTTCAGCAGGTGCGAGGTGTCTTCGCCCGGCACATATGGGGCGTCCGAGACGAAGCGGTAAATGAACTCGCCGCGCTCGTCATCGCCGAGATAGACCACCACGCGGCCATCGGGGGCGAGGGTCACCTCGGCGTTCTCGTGCTTGCAGCGACCGAGCGCGGTGCGTTTGATTGGGGTACTTTCAGGATCGGTCGGATCGATTTCAACCACCCAGCCAAAGCGGTGCGGCTCGTTCGGGTTCTGGCTGACGTCGAAACGCGGGTCGAACGTCTCGTAGCCGTATCGCCCATCGGCGTTGATCCCATAGCGATCGTAGCCGGCCTGGGTGATCTCGTCGACCGCGATGTCATCGGTGGCGCCGAAGTAGCCGTTGAAGTTTTCTTCGCAGGTCAGATAGGTGCCCCAAGGGGTCTTGCCTGCGCCGCAGTTGCCCATGGTGCCGAGCACGGTGCAGCCCGCGGGGTCGGCCTCGGTTCTCATCAACGGATGGCCGGCGGCGGGGCCCTCGATGGTCATCGGGGCATTGTGGTGCAGGCGGCGGTTGTAACGCGAGCCGACAACCGGGGCCCAACCAGACTCGCCCTCGGCAATCTCCATAACGGTGACGCCCTGCAGGTTCTGCAGCTTCAGCACGTCGTCGGCCGAGCCGGGGGTGCCGTCTGCGGTGTGCGGCAGGTTGAGCTCGGGGTTCACGTATTCGTTGTTCACCGCCATGATCTGATGACCCCCAATCTGGTAGGTCTCCATGCCGTCGGTGTTCTCGCCGAACACCCTGTCGCTGTCGCCGGCGGCACCGCCGGTCGCATGGTCGAAGGCGGCAACACCGTCGAACAGCGGGTCTCCCCAACTGACCAGCACTTCGTGGGTGTAGCCCTCGGGGACATGGATTTGGAAGTCGGTCTGCGCGTCGATCGGCGTGAAGGGGAAGCGCGCGCCGGCGGCCTGCGCCTGCGCCGAGGTGCCGCTCAGCAGTGATGCACCCATGGCCATGGCGCCAGAGCCGAAGGCGACGACACCGCCGAGAAAGCCGCGGCGGGAAATTGCCGCCTCGACGATACGGTCGAAGTCATTGGTCGCGGGGCGGGGCGAATGCTGTTCGTCCCAATCGTCGGCGGAAATCATATGGGGAGGAATGTCACGCATCATTGCGCTCCTTGAGCTGGGCCCCATGCCTGCGCTGCGGTGCACCGCGGATGGCATGAGGCGGACCTCGCTGAACCTGATCGCAACAGTGGTACGTTATAGCATCACGATTGCGATGCCCCTTCGTTCGACGATCCGTTGCGGAAGGTCCAATGAAGCTTTTCTGACAGTGCCCCCGACGGTCGGGTGGGGAGTCACGCAGGATTGGGGGGGGCACGGCAGAAGGCCAACCGATGCGCCCTAGGGTTCAGCGCGCCGGGCCACCGGAGGTGTCCCGCCCCAATGCATCCAGAATGCCGCAGCCCGAGATAACGCCGCCGCTGTCGCATTGCTGGCTGATGGCGCGCAACTCGTCTGCCAGCGCGGCCAAATCGGCCAGCTTGTGCTCAATCTCGGCAAGATGCGCGCGGGTCAAGGTATCAACTTCCTCGCACGGGCGCTGCCTGTCCGAAGAGAGATCGGCAAGCTCCCGGATCTGCTCGATCGAGAACCCAAGCTCACGGCAGCGCCGGATGAAGTTCAGCCGGTCGAGCTGCGCCTTGCCGTAAACACGCTGATTGCCGCCGGTCCGGATCGCCTCGGGCATGAGTCCGGTGCTCTCGTAGTAGCGGATCGTCGGAACCTTGGTGCCGGTCATCCGCGCGAGTTCTCCGATGCGGAAGGTTTCGGTATCCATCGCTTGCACCTCAAGTGGCTAGAGGTCTTATAGATAGGGCGAATCGAAACGAGTCGCGAGCTCCCAATGACCTGCTGTTCTTCGGACACCTGTGCATCCTCTGTCGCCGGCACCGCGGACGGGCGGTTTCGTCGTGTGCTTTGGATTGTTCTGGCGATCAACGCCGGCATGTTCCTGATCGAGGTGGCCGCGGGCATCGTTGCGGGATCGGCCGCGCTGCAAGCGGATGCGCTGGACTTCCTGGCTGACGCTGCGAATTACGCGATCAGCCTTGCGGTGCTGGGTCTGAGCCTGAAATGGCGCGCTGGGGCGGCCTGGATCAAGGGTGCCTCGATGGGGGTCTTCGGGCTCTGGGTGTTTGGCACCATCTTGTGGCACATCGCGCATGGCTCGGTGCCGCATGCGCCGACCATGGGGGTGATCGGCACGCTGGCGCTGATTATGAATGCCATCTGCCTGCTGTTGCTGACCGCCTTCCGTGCGGGTGATGCCAATATGCGGTCGGTCTGGATTTGCTCGCGCAATGACGTCATCGCGAACATGGCGGTGCTGCTGGCGGCGCTCGGGGTGTTTGGGACCGGCCGCGGCTGGCCGGATTTCATCGTCGCTGCGCTCATGGCCACACTTGCGATCCACGGCGCGGCGCAGGTATTGCGCGAGGCAACGCGCGAATGGCGGGCGCTGCGGGACATGCCTGTCCCTGTGCTGCGCTGAACTAATGAAGGAGAATATCATGCTCGCTCTGCAACCTCAGCGGATCAATGATCTGCGCCGCGCCCGCGGCCTCGGGCGACCGAAGTTGGCGAAGCTCTCCGGTCTGACCGAGCGGCAAGTTGCCCGCCTCGAAGGCGCGCTGCCGTGGAAGGGCGTTTTTACTGAGGATATGCTGCTGCGGCTTGCGCATGCGTTGCAGGTCCAGCCTGCAACGCTGCTCGGCGACCAGCCGCTGACCGAGGCGGACCTCGACGTGGTGCCGCAGACCCGCTGCTGCAGCCACTGCTGAGGACGCCATTGGCTCGTCCGGGGCCGCGGCGCTGTTCCAGTCAAGGAAGGCCCGCGGCGACGGGCCTTCAGTGTTCATGCCGGAACGATAACCCCGGGCAGGTCGTTTACCAGCATCGTATCATTGGGTTGGAAGTGGATGACCGAGCGGATCGATTTGCCCGCGTGGAGCAGGTCGAAGGCGGTATTGATCTGCTCATGCGTCATAGTGTGAGTGATATAGGGATCGACATCGAAATCGCCCCGCAGCCATTCGTCCACCATGCCCGGCAGCTGGCTGCGCCCGAGCACGCCGCCAAAGGCCGAGCCGCGCCAGACGCGTCCGGTGACCAGTTGGAATGGGCGGGTGGCGATTTCTTCACCCGCACCAGAACGCAGCCCACCGGCGGGTTAGGCCTCAGAGTTGGGTAGGGTTGGGCACATCGCCATAGACCTCGAGCGGGTCGAAGACCTTTTCGCTTTCGGAAAAGTCCAGCGTGACTGCATCAGCGGTCCCGAGCGGCACGCTGCGGTAAAAGCACGAGCGATATCCGACGTGGCAGTTTGCGCCGCCCTCGGTACGCACGCGCAACCAGACCGCATCCTGATCGTCGTCGATGCGCAATTCCACGATCCGCTGCACCAGACCACTGGTCGCCCCCTTGTGCCACAGGCACTGGCGTGAGCGGCTCCAATAATGCGCCTCGGCGGTTTCGATGCTGCGGCTGAGCGCCTCTGGGGTCATCACGGCCATCATCAGCACCTCGCCGGTGTCGGCATCGGTGGTGACGACGGGGATCAGCCCGCTTGCATCGAATTTTGGCGCAAGATCAGAACCTTCCTCGACCTGTTCAACAGAGAGGCGGGGGGTGAATTCAAGCATCGGTCTTCCTTTGGCGTGATTCTGGGGCTTGAAAGGGCGCCGCGTGGCACGGCGCCCCTTGGTGGTGTCAGCCGAGGCAGTCGGTCAGGCTGCTCGTAAGGTTGCGCAGAAGCTGCGGGTAGAGATCCTTGCCCGGCTCCAGATCTGCGCCCAGCGGATCCATCACGCCAGTCTTTGCGTCGCTGCCGCGGAACACGGTGGCGACAAGATCGCCATTGAACTGCGGTTCGGTGAAGGCACATGTGACGCCCAGCTCAGCCACCTTATCTTGGATCTCTTCGATCCGGGCCGGGCTGGGATCCGAGGCATCACCGATCGAGATCGAGCCGCTCGCCGGGAATTCGAAACGGTTCTCGAAATAGTGGTAGGCGTCGTGGAACACGATGTAGTTCTTGCCGCGCACCGGCTCGAGCTGCGCCGAGATCTCGCCGATCAGCGTCTCGATGTCGGCCATTCCGGCGTCGGCATTCGCGCGATAGGTCGCGGCGTTTTTCGGATCCAGGTCCGACAAATCCGCTGCAATCACGTCGAGCCAGACGCGCGCGTTTCCAGGGTCGAGCCAAGCGTGCGGGTCGTGGCCGTGGTGGTCATGGCCATGCTCGTCGTGATCATGCGCCTCTTCGTGATCATGATCGTCGTCGTGACCCTCACGGTCATGCTCATCGTGATCATGATCGCCCGCGTGCTCTTCGTGCTCGTGTTCCTCGTGCCCGTGCGCGCCGTGGTCATGGCTGTGCGCCTCGAAGGTCGCGCCTTCGCGGAATTCGAGCTCGGTGGTGCCGTCGGCTTCCGACAGCTCGACCACATGGGCATCCTCGGCCAACGCCTTGATCGAGCCTTCCAGCCAGGGCTCCAGCGCCTCGCCGATCCAGAACACCGCATCGGCGCGATCGAGCGCCGCGGCCTCGGAGGGGCGCAGCGAATAGCCATGCGGAGACGCGCCGGGCTGTACCAGAAGGTCGGGTGTGCCGACGCCCTCCATCACGATCGACACCAGCGAATGAACGGGCGGAATATCCGCGGCGACCGAAGGCACCTCGGCGGCAGCGGCGCTGGCGAGACCGAGGGCGGACACGGAGCCGAGGATCAGTTTTCTGGACATGGGGGACTCCTCGTTATGTTGTAACATGCGCTGGACATGTAGATGTAATGTTATTACATAGCAACCCACGTATTTGGGAGAGCGGGATGAGAACCGTCGGATTTACCGAGCATGAGCAAGACGCCTGCACCGCAGAGCGCGTCGCTACCGCAGAGAGTTACTGCGCCGACAGGCGGCTGCAGTTTACGCCGGTGCGCCGCCGGGTGCTCGAGATCCTGCTGTACGAGCACAAGGCGCTCGGCGCCTATGAGATCCTGGACCGGCTGAGACGCGAGGGACGGGGATCGCAGCCGCCGGTGGCCTACCGGGCGCTAGATTTTCTGGTGACCCATGGCTTTGCGCATCGGGTCGAGCGGCTAAATGCCTATGTCGCCTGCACGCATCCCTGCGAGACCCATTTTCCCGCACTCATGATCTGCCGGGTTTGCGACTCGGTGGCCGAGGCAACCTCGGCGCCTTCCAAGGGGCTGCTCGGCGCAGCCGCGCGCGATGCCGGGTTCCGGATCGAGCAGACGGTTGTTGAAGCCATCGGGGTCTGCCCGGCCTGCATCGAGGCTGAGGCCAGGCAATGAGTCTTTTCGAATTTACCGGCGTCGGCCTGCGGCTGGGGGAAAACCAGATCCTTTCCAATGTCTCGATGCAGATGGAGGCGGGCGAGATCGTCACCATCGTCGGGCCGAACGGCTCAGGCAAATCGACCCTGCTACGCCTGCTGATCGGCTCGCTTTCGCCGAGCGAGGGCCGGATCACGACCGCACCGGGGCTGCGCATCGGTTACGTGCCGCAGCGTCTCGCCCTCGATCCGACGCTGCCGATGACCGCCGCCCGGCTGCTGGGGCTTCGCCGCAAGGTAAGCGCCGGGCAGATCGAACAGGCGCTGGCCGAGGCCGGGGTCGCGGGGCTGTCGAGGCGGCAAATCAGTGCTTTATCGGGTGGACAGTTGCAGCGGGTGATGCTGGCCCGCGCGCTGCTGGCCGAGCCAAGTCTGCTGGTGCTGGACGAGGCCACACAAGGGCTCGACCAGCCGGGCGTCGCGGCTTTCTACCGCCAAATCGAAGAGGTCCGGCAGAGCCGCGGCTGCGGCGTGCTGATGGTCAGCCACGATCTGCACGTGGTGATGAGCGCCAGTGACCGTGTTATCTGTCTGAACGGTCATGTTTGCTGCCAAGGTGCGCCGCAGCATGTCGCCTCTGCCCCTGAATATCGCGCGCTTTTCGGCGAGGGCACGGGCGGTGCCTTGGCCCTCTATACCCATCACCACGACCACCGGCATGACCGGGTGCCACAAGAGGCGGCGGAATGACCTTTCTGAACACCATGTTTGACGATTTCATCCTGCGCGCCGTGCTGGCGGGCCTTGGACTTGCACTAGCGGCGGCGCCGCTCGGCTGCTTCGTGGTCTGGCGCCGCATGGCCTATTTCGGCGACGCCACCGCGCATGCGGCGATCCTCGGCGTGGCGCTGTCGCTGACCTTTTCGGTGTCGATCTTCGCGGGGGTGCTGGCGGTGGCTCTGGCCATGGCCTTCACTGTCTCATCGCTGAGCGGGCGCGGCTTTGCGATGGACACGATGCTGGGCGTGCTGGCGCATTCGGCGTTGGCCTTCGGGCTGGTGGCGGCCTCTTTCCTCAGCGGCATCAGGATTGACCTGATGGCCTATCTCTTCGGCGATATCCTCGCGGTGATGCCCGCCGACCTTGCGGTGATCTGGGGCGGCGCGGCGCTGGTGCTGGGGCTGGTGGGCTGGCGCTGGTCGGGGCTGCTGACCGCCACGCTCAACCCCGATCTCGCCCGCGCCGAAGGTGTCGATCCGCGGCGCGAGCAACTGGTGCTGACGCTGGCGCTGGCGATCACCGTGGCAGTGGCGATCAAGGTGGTGGGGGCGCTGCTGATCACCGCCATGCTGATCATTCCCGCCGCCACCGCGCGCCCGTTCAGCCGTACCCCCGAGACGATGGCCGGCCTTGCGGTGCTGGTCGCCGGCGGTTCGGTGATTGGCGGGATCGAGGCGTCTTACCATCTCAATACGCCGACCGGGCCAACCATCGTCTGCGTGGTCGCGATCCTCTTCATGCTTTCGGTCTCGACGGCGGGGCTGACGAGCCGGCGCTGATCCGTGATCGGCTCCGGCGCTACATGATGATCGTATTGTGCTCGACGCGCGGCAGCGCCGCTCAGTAGTAATCAAAGCGTGGCTCTTAGACGAAGTGGCGCACCTCCAGCAGTAGATCGTCGCGCAGCGCGGCCTTGCCGCGCCTCTGGAGGGGGTGATCATCAGCTCGGTTGCCCCAGACGCGCAGGTGGAAGAGGGCAGCGCGCCACCGCGCGTCGGCATTGCCGCCTACGACGACGGCACACAGATCGGCGATTTTCAGGCCTACACGGACAGGCGTTCTCGGACAGCTGCCTCCTGGCCGGCTGCAAGGAGGGGGTGATCGCTGTAACCCAAGCCGGGGGAGCTGCGGAGTTCACCATGCTGCCCTATCCCGAGGGCTTCCCCTAGGAAAAGACCGGCACGTTCCTCGGCTTGGCGGCGATGCAGATCTTCCTTGGCGACTATGCCAGAACTCAGTGGTGATCATCGACCCGACCACGGCGCCCTAACTCACCCGCGTCAAGCTGCCGTTCCGCCGAGTCGATTTTGTGCTTGATCCGGCCAGGTCGCAATACGCCTACCTCCTCACCGAGGATGGCACGCTGAGCCGGCTAAACATGCTCTCGGCGCAAATCGAGGCCTCGGCCCGTATCACGCAGCCTTACTCGATGGATGGGCACTGGCGCGATCCACGTCCGCGCCTGGCCGTGGCGGGGGACCGCATCGCGCTCACCGATCCGTTTGAGGGAATGTTGCGGCTGGTCGACCCCGCGCGCCTCGAAGAAACGGCGACGGCCCCGGTCATGGGGGTGCCCTACAACATCCGCACCGCGGGCGGCAGCGGCCTGACCCACTGATCCCGCCTCAGCGGGGGGAGGCGCTGATCAGGTGTTCCGAGTTCCCCTGCGCGACTCCAGAGGCTTGCGAATTCTCAATGGGCCCGCCAATTGCGGACACTTTCCGTTCGGCGCCGGTAAGGAAGGCGACCGTCCGCCGCCATCACCGGGCGAGTCAGAGGAACGGCCAAAGCATCGTACAGGCGGCCAGCGCAATCAGCGATCCTGCCAGCAGCTGTGCCACGGGGGCGACGAGATGAAGCCGCCCGACCGTGCCAACCCCGATCAGCAGCCGTCCCGCACCAAGCCCGGCTACAGCGACGACCAGGTTGAAGGCCGCGGTGCCAAGCCCCATGGTCAGCGTTGCGAGGATCCCGGCGGGCAGGATTCCGAGGTGCCAGCAGATCACCAGCAGGAAGATCGCGCCGGTGCAGGGCCGCAGCGCGATGCTGATCACCAGCACCACCATCTCGCGCAGGCTCATGGCGTCGTCGATCTCGGATATGTCCGGCCCGTGGCTGTGGCCACACCCGCAGACGCCATCGGCCTCATGGTGGTGATGGTCGCGGTGCCGCGAGAGCGTGCGCAGCCCGCGGACCATCAGCCAAAGCCCGATCAGACCGATCGCGGCATAGCTGACCGGCGCCAGCGAGGGCTCTGTCAGGTCCACCAGCCGGTCGGTGGTCAACGCCACCAGCCCCGCGCCGACCAGCACCAGCAGGATAGCGGTCAGCGACTGGCCGAGGCTCGAAAGCAGAGTCAGAACTGCAAGTCGTCGCATTCGCGCGCGGCTGGCCAGAGCCGCGCCGCCGATCAGCACCTTGCCGTGGCCCGGACCGATCGCATGTACGACGCCATAGCCGAAGGTCAGCCCGCAGAGCGCGAGCAGGGCGCCCGCCTCTCCGGTGCGGACGGCCCGCACGCCGCCCGCCATTGCGTTCTGGATGTCGCGCTGCACCTGCGCCGCCCACAAGGTGACCCGCGAGGTATCGACCTGAGTGACCAGCAGCAAGGCCACTGTCACCGTCGCGAGCAGGATCAGGACGAGACGACTCATGGGCAGGTCAGCCTGAGGGTTTCGGCAAAGAGCGCGCCGACCTGGGGGTCGTCGGGAATTTCCTCGCGGGACAGAGCAGAGAGCTGTTTCTGCAATTTTGCCAGTTCCTTGTCCGGGTCGAAAGGGAGGATCTCGAAGCTGCAGTTGCCGGCCGGTCCGTCCACACGACTCTGCGGCATGATGCTGTAGGCGTAATAATACATCGGATCATAGAGCTTGAGCGTGGCGGTGCGGCCGGCCATATGCACCGGCTGCCTGAGCGTCAGGGTGAACCCGACGCCGATCCTGTCGCCTCGTGCCTCCGCCCAGGCCCTGCGAGGCCGTGACAGGCCGACCTTGTCCCCGTCGACATAGAGGTAGGTGTCGCCCTCGTAGTCCGGTGCCCAGTCCGTCTCGCCAGCGATCACCTTTCTAGGCTCAGGACTCGTTCTCCTTCAAAGCCAGAAGATTACGGTCGCAGCGAGTGCGATTGCTGAGAAGAAGGCTTGTGGGCAGCGGTCGT
>NZ_JBSWYX010000042.1:0-20033 GCF_056161345.1 Salipiger sp. ABF4_146
TCGAGCCCTTCGCCTACATCAAGGCGACCCTCGAAGCCATCGCCGCCGGTCACCCCGCCAGCAGGATCGACGAGCTCCTGCCATGGAACTTGAACCCGTCAAGCTGAACAGGCGTGCCGCGGTGACAGCGCTTACGACTTTCCGGCCATTCGAAGATTAGCTGGTGCAATTGCAGTATGACGAAGGAATTCCTCGCAGCCGCAGCAAGCAGGGTTCTGCGCCGCAGCGCAGATCAAGATAGCGGTCGTTCAAGGCCGCATCAAACCCGGGAGCCTAAACCCACCATTCGCTGCGCCTTGCCGCAGCGCCGCCGATGCGGACCTTCCTGACTTCCGCTGCGACTGCGCGGTGTGAGGTTTGTGCAGTGGTCCCACAGCGATCCTGAGATCGGCGCCGTCAGGCAGCCTCGTAGCTGGAGAAGATTTCCTTCCTGCCATCTCCGAGGATCAGGAACACGTCGTAGGCTTCCCGCTCATCCTCTGGCCCCATGCCCGGTGATCCGTAAGGCATCCCGGGCACGGCGAGACCGACGGCATCGGGGCGCTCGGATAGCAGCCGTCGAATGTCGGCCGTCGGCACGTGTCCTTCGATCATGTAGCCCTCGATTTCGCCGGTGTGGCAGGAGGTCATGTTCTGGGGGATGCCGTTCTCGAGCTTGTGCCGGATCAGGAGGGTGCCGAAGCTACGCTCGGTGGTGACCTTAAATCCGTTCTCTTTGAGGATCTCGATCCAAGCTGTGCAGCAGCCACAGTTCGGGTCTTTCAGAACGTGGATCGCGGGAGAGCTTTGAGACAGTCCGGCGGTCGGTGCCGTCGCGGCGAAGCAAGCGGCGGAGGCCATCACGGCGCGGCGGGTGAGGGTCATCAGGGTTCCTTTCAGGTCTTTGCGGCGGCGCGATCGGGGCGTGTCTCAGCGGTCAGACCGACGTGCCCCGCAGGTTCAGATATGCCGGTGGGCTGGAAAAACAGCAGCCGGAGCGCGTTCATCGTGACCAGCACCGTGGCGCCGGTATCCGCAAGGATCGCGATCCAGAGGCCGGTGATGCCGAGAACGGTCGTCACCAGGAAGATAGCCTTGAGCCCGAGCGCGATCGCGATGTTCTGGCGGATGTTCGACATGGTGGCCCGGGCGAGGCGGATCTTGGCCGGCACATCGGTCACGCGGTTGCGCAGGATCGCCGCGTCGGCGGTCTCGAGAGCGACATCGGTGCCCGAGCCCATGGCAACGCCGACATGCGCGGCGGCGAGCGCGGGCGCGTCGTTGATCCCGTCGCCGATCATCATCACCCGGGCCTCTTCCGTCAGCTCGCGGATCGCCGTCACCTTGTCCTCCGGCATCATTTCCGACCGATGCTCGATCCCGAGCCCCTCAGCGATGGCTTAGGCCGTGCGCGGGTTGTCCCCCGTCAGCATGACCGAAGAGATGCCGAGCCCGCGCAATTGCGCGATAGCGTTCGCCGCGTCGTCCCGCGGCTCGTCCCTGAGCGCGAGGAGGCCCTGAGGCACGTCATTGCAGAGCACGATGACCACCGTCTTGCCCTCGGCTTCCAGTGCCGCCACGCGGGTCCGCAGGTCGTCTGTGAGGGCGCCGCGCTCATTTGCCAGCCGTGGGGAGCCCACGCTGACGGTCACGCCGTCGATGGAGGCTTCCGCCCCCTTGCCGGGAAGCGCGCGTCCTCCGGTGGCTGCCGCAGCGAGCACGCCTCGCCGCTCGGCCTCGGCGCAGATCGCCTGTGCGAGCGGGTGGCTCGCGCCGCTCTCGATACCGGCGGCAATGGCCATGAGGTCGCCCTCGGTGCCGCTCAGCACTGCCACGTCTGTCACGCGCGGCCTGCCATGCGTGAGCGTCCCGGTCTTGTCGAAAGCGACATGGGTCGTGCGGGCCGCGGCCTCGATCACCGCGCCGCCCTTCATCAGCAGGCCGTTGCGCGCTCCCGTGGACAGGGCCGAGGTGATCGAGGCTGGCACCGAGATCACCAGTGCACAGGGGCAGCCGATCAGCAGCAGCGCAAGCGCCCGGTAGACCCATTCGCCCCAGGCCAGCTCGAAGGCCAGCGGCGGAACGATAGCGACAAGAGCAGCGGCCCCGACCACGGCGGGCATGTAAACCCGGCTGAACCGGTCGATAAAGCGCTCGGTCGGTGCGCGGGCGCTCTCGGCCTCTTCGACGAGGCGGACGATGCGGGCGATGGTGTTGTCCTCGGCCGACCTCAACACCCGCACGCGCAGCAGAGCTTCGGTGTTGATCGACCCCGCGAAGACCTCCGCGCCCGGCTCCTTGAGGGTCGGGACGCTCTCGCCGGTCACCGGGCTCTCATCGACACCCGACGTGCCATCGATCACCTCACCGTCGCAGGGAACGCGGTCGCCGGGGCGGACCTGTACGACCTGGCCGACCAAGAGCTTCTCGGCCGCGACCTCCCGTGTCTTGCCACCGACTTCGAGCCGCGCGGTCTTCGGCACGAGCTTCGAGAGCGCTCGAATGCTGTCACGCGCCTTGCTCGCCGAAACGCCTTCGAGAAGCTCACCCATAGCGAACAGGAAGACAACCAGCGCCGCCTCTTCCGGTTCGCCGATCACTAGCGCGCCGAGAGCGGCGATGGACATCAGCATCTCGATGGTGAAGGGCATGCCGGCCCGTGTCATGGCGAAGGCGCGCTGTGCCACGGGCACGATCCCGACCAGTGTCGCCAGGACGAACGCCCAATGGGCGGTCTCAGCCGGTAGGACGAGCCGTGACACCCAGGCTGCCGCGAGCAGTGCGCCGGTTCCGAGCACGAGGCGGCCTTTGGACGACTGCATCCATGAACTCGGCGCTTGCTCGCCGGACTTGCCGTTCTCCTCCGGCTCACCTTCGGCCTCCGAGCTCTGCGCGGCATCCGGAAAGGCTCCATCCGGCAGGACAAAGCCGCCCTTGGGCTTCTCTGGCCGTGCGCCCTTGGGCGCGATTCCGAAGCCGACGCCACGCACAGCCACCTCGATCCGTTCGGGCGAGGTCTGCGTCTCATCGAGCGTCAGTCGCAGGCGCTCGGCCATCAGAGCCACATCGACATCCTCGACGCCAGGCAGGCGCTCGACGGCGCCGCGCAACTTGGCGGCGCATGCCCCACAATCCATGCCTGTCACACGCCACTCGCGTTGTCCTGCGCTCCCGTCTGCCATGAAGTTTCTCCGTCGTGATTCTCCGATCGGAACTCGATATACGACCTACAGCGACTATAGGTTCAAGCTGTCGAAGAGGCTTTCCATAGCTTCGACGACGGAGGACACGACGCCGCAGCGACGAAAGGAGAAGCGCTCATGTTGTCCATTGGGACTCTGGCAAAGCGGACCGGCACCAAAGTGCAGACGATCCGCTATTACGAACAGATTGGCTTGATGCCCGAGCCCGGCCGGAGCGCGGGTGGCCAGCGGCGCTACGGGGAAGTGGAACTCGATCGCCTTGCGTTCATCCGGCACTCTCGACAACTCGGCTTTTCGCTTGAGTCCATACGAGAACTTCTGGACCTTTCTGATAGCCCAGAAAGGTCATGCGCGCAGGTCGATGCAGTCGCTCAGAAACAACTAGCCGAGGTCGAGGCGCGCATCGCCCGTCTTGAAGCGCTCCGCGTCGAACTGAAACGGATGCTCAGCGAGTGCAGAACTGACCGGGTCGCCAACTGCCGTATCCTTGAGGTTCTACGCGACCACGAAGAATGTCTGTCCGATCACGACAGGCCCGTTTCCTGATGCCGACCACGTTGATCTATCCGCTCGCTGCGCTGGCCGAGATCGCCGGATGCTTTGCCATTTGGGCGTGGTGGCGCGGAGCTTCGATCCTCTGGTTGCTGCCGGGGATTGTGAGCCTCGCGCTATTCGGCTGGCTTCTGGCGCAGGTCGAGGCCGGTTTCGCCGGTCGGGCCTACGCCGCCTATGGCGGCGTCTATATCGCCGCGTCGCTTTTCTGGATGTGGAGCGCAGAGGGGCAGCGGCCTGACGTATGGGACATCGCCGGTGCCTGCCTGTGCCTGATCGGCGCCGCAGTGATCCTTCTCGCACCACGCGCAGGTTGATAAGGGCTCGAATCCCACGTCGGCATGTAGCTCCTCGCACGTCCGGTCTCGGTTGACGAACGGCGTGCGCCGTTCGCCGAAGGTGTCAAATGTCGACCGACTCCGCGATGCTCAGAGCATCCTCAAGTTCAACGCCCAGGTACCGGACCGTACTGTCCACCTTAGTGTCACCGAGCAGGAGCTGGACCGCGCGAAGATTGCCTGTTTTGCGAAAAATTTGCGCAGCCTTGGTGCGCCTCAACGAGTGCGTGCCGTAGCCGCTCGGCTCAAAACCGATCGCCGTCACCCACTCTCGGACGAGCCGCGCGTATTGTCGCGTCGAAATGTGCGGCCTGGCATGAAACCGGCTCGGGAACAGGAAGGCGCAGCCGATCATCTCCGGCCGCTTCACCCACGCCGAGATCGAAGCTCGGGTGTTTTCCGTGACTTCGAACTGAACGGGGCGGCGCGTCTTGCTCTGGATGACCGATACGCGTTCGCGGACACGATCGCCGACAACGAGCTGGGCGACCCTCAGACCGACGAGGTCGCAGCCCCTCAACTTGCTGTCGATGGCGAGATTGAACAGAGCAAGATCGCGAAGGTTGCTCGCGAGTTCGAGGCGCGCACGGATCGCCCAGACCTGTTTCGGCAGCAGAGGCCGTTTCTGGCCAACGAGCCTGCCACGGTTCCAAGGGCGTCGCTTCGGCGTGATGGCGGGGAGTTGGATTCTGGACATGAGACTTTCTCCATCCGTCCCTCCCGGCCCAGGCGTCGACATCGCGTGACCCCGAGATACTAAGCGATGTCGCGAATGACCGGTGAAGAAGATTGGCTCCGGGGCGCCGCCGCCGCACTGCCGCAAGGCCGCACCGAGCCCAGGGCTGCCTTTGCCGCAAGGTAGCAGCCTTCACAAAATTCGGGCCATCCCGAGAGGCCGCGAATGACCTTGGGCGTACTTGCTATTCAATGATTTCTGACAGCTCCACGAGGTTCAGATCCGGATCGCGCAGGTAGATGGAGCGCAAGGGACCCGTGGCCCCGGTGCGCGTCACCGGGCCTTCCAGGATCTGCGCGCCGCGTTCCCTCAGGGTCGCCACGGCGGTGTCGAGAGGGCCGTCGAGCAGGAAGCACAGGTCCAGTGCGCCCGGCACTGGCAGATGCGCCTTCGGCTCGATTTTCTGCCCCTTCACGTGGATGTTGATCTTCTGCTCGCCAAAGCGCAGCGCCTTGCGCCCTTCGCCAAAGGTCTCCAGCGTCATGCCCAGCAGGTCGACGTAGAAGGCGATGCAGGCCTCCTCGTCCACGGTGGTCAGGACGAGATGATCGAGGCTGCGGATCATGCGATCGTGCCTTCGAAGATCACCAGATCGCGCGGGGCGGCGATGCGGGCCTGGAGGATCGCGGCCTGATAGGCGTCGCTGCGATAGCAGGTGCGGGCCGCCTCGATGTCGGGGAATTCGACCAGCACGACCTTTGCCGTATCGCGGCCTTCGAGCAACTCGGGAGCATCGTCTCCGCGCAGCAGGCGGGCGCCGAACGCTTCGGCAATCGGGGCCCAGAGCGCGCTGTACTCGGCCTGCGCCGCCTCGTCCTGCAAGGCATCCGTAAGGATCAACCAATAGCCTTTTATCGTCGTCTCCTGTCGTCTCGTCACTGATCGGCGCCGTCGCGCGTCTGTCCTGCGCGGGGGTTCCACTGCACTCCGGACCGCGCCGGAATGCCTGGCTTCAGGCGCTGGTCCTCGTCGTAATCCTCCCACGGGTGGAAGAACAGCGGCTCGATCCTGTCGATCTGCCGCAGGCGGTCGGCGTAGGCGTCGAGATAGCCACGGCGCCCGTCCGCGCCCACGCGTCCCGGCATCCAGGCGGCAAAGGGCGGCAGGACGGAAAAGCCCGTGTAGGCAAAGATCCCGTTGTGGAT
Organism: Salipiger sp. ABF4_146; assembly: GCF_056161345.1. NCBI lineage: Bacteria > Pseudomonadati > Pseudomonadota > Alphaproteobacteria > Rhodobacterales > Roseobacteraceae > Salipiger > Salipiger sp. ABF4_146. The sequence continues at coordinate 5,954 of NZ_JBSWYX010000042.1, forward strand.
CGGCCAGAGCACATGCAGCAGGTCGCCGTCGATCCCGGCAGGCTCGTAGAGTGACGACGCCGTGCCGGTGGTCAGGGCCAGCATCGCGCGTTTGCCCTTGAAATGGCCGGTGGCGTATTTGCGCCCTGCCGAATAGGCGAAGCCCCGGGCAAAGACGCGATCCACCCAGCCCTTGAGGACCGCGGGCAAGGAAAACCACCAGACCGGGAACTGGAAGATCACCATGTCGGCTTGCGACAGTTTGCGCTGCTCTTCGCGGATCTCGTCGGCGAGGGTGCCTTCGGCCACGGCATGTTCCTGCTCGCGGGAGGGGTCGAAGACCGTCGCATCCGCACGGGCGCCGGTGATATCCTCGGGGCCAAGCGCGGCCTGCCAGCCCATGGCATAGAGGTCGCTGACGGTCACGCTGTGTCCTTCGGCCGTCAGCGTCTCGACCGCCGTGGCGGTCATGGCGCCGTTGAAGGACGCGGGCTCGGGGTGAGCGTGGACGATGAGGATATTCATGCATGTCTCCGGGTTGGTCTGTGGCGGGCGAAGAGGTCTTGCGCCTGCACGGTCAGCATCCCCAGGAGCACGAGCGCCCCGCCAAAGAGGAACTCCGGCGTCAGCTGCTCGCCCAGCAGGATCGCCCCGGCGAGCACGCCAAAGACCGGGGTCATGAAGCTGAGCACGCCGAGGCGCGAGGAGGGGTAGATTTGCAGCAGGCGGAACCAGACGAGGAAGCTGAGCGTGCAGACGACGATGGTCTGGAACCCGAGGTTGGCGACATCGGAAGGCGCCAGGGTCATCCCCGTCCGCCCGGTCAGCGCGCTGAAGGCAAGGGCCGCAAGGCCCGCCACGCCCAGCTGGCTGACCAGCGTCTGGGTCGCCGGGGCTTTGGCCAGCCGCGACGTCCGGACCACCACGGTCGTCAGCCCCCAAGCCAGACCCGCAGCAAGGCCCAGCAGATCGCCGAGGATCATCGAAGGGGCGAGTGTGCTATCGCCGCGCAGTTCCGGCAGCACGAAGATCGCCGCGACGCCGACAAAGGTCAATCCGACACCGGACCATTGCAGCGCGCTCATGCGCTCGTCCGGCTGGGCGATATGCAGGCCGACAGCGGCGAAGATCGGTGCGGTATAGAGGAACACCGCCATATGAGAGGCGGAGGTCCAGCGCAGCCCTTCGGCGACCAGCAGGAACTCCAGCGCGAACAGGCTTCCCGCCAGAAGGCCGGGGCCGAAGAAGAGGCCGGGCAGCCAGCGGTCGCGCAGCACGATCCGGCTCAGGGCAAAGACCAGCCCCGCCGCGATGGTGGACCGCAGGCCGATCTGCATCATCGGGTCGATGGCCGGAGCCGCCAGTTTCATCGCACTTTGCTGCAGGCCCCAGGCAAGGCACAGCAGGATCATGAGCCCGAAGGCGGTGAGGTCGATGGGACGTTTCATATGGAAGGCCATGTGTCAGGGTGTTGCCCTGATCTAAGACTGGCTTACAATGGCATATAGCGAGAATCCGCCAAAGCATTCCGGGTACCGGCCAAACGTGAAACCTTCCTATCTGCGTCAGCCTCCGGGGCATGTGACCCTGCCCGCGCCCGTCTGGTTCCGGGTCGAGCAGATGCCGGACAATGGCACCTATCCCTCGTTGCGCCATGCTTGGGGCGAGCTCGTCTATTGCTATAGCGGGGTGACCGAGTTGCGCACCGGCGGGCAGGTGCTGCTGGCACCGCCGCACATGGCCTTCTGGATCCCGGCGGGGGTGGATCAGGTCGGCTACAACCGCCGCGCCACGGTGCATGTGTCGATCTACATCGATCAGTCGCTGTGCGGCGCGATGCCTGCGCATGCGGCCTCGCTGCGGGTGACGCCGCTGCTGCGGGCCATGCTGGAGCAGCTGGAGGGGGCGCAGTTCGACGGCACGCTCCGGCAAGGACGGCTGTTACGGGTCATGGTAGACGAGATGGAGAACTGCGCCGTCACGCAGAGCTTTCTGCCCGACAGCGATCACCCGGCGCTGCGCGGTCTGCTGGCCGCGCTGCACGAGGCGCCCTCGGATCGGCAGAGCACCGCGACGCTGGCGCGGGCGCATGGGTTGAGCGAACGTACGCTCCTGCGGCTCTGCCAGCGCGATCTGGGCATGTCCCTGACCGAATGGCGCAATCGGCTGCGTGTGGTTCGTGCCATTGCCATGCTGCAGGACGGTCAGAACGTCGAGGCCATCGCGCTGGATCTGGGATATGCGACGGCCTCCGCCTTCATCGCGATGTTCAAGGGCATCACCGGCGACAGCCCCGCGCGATATGCAGGGCGGTAAATGACCCTGAGAGCGGATCAACGATCCCTTTGCGCCATCTACGCCAGTGCATCCAGTGCAGTCTGCCGGTTCTCCGTCCCTCATCTCGGTGCGGCTCTGATCTTCTCCATATTCAAGACTCGGACGGCGTGAGGGAGCAGCGAACCGCTCCCTCATCTCGTCACCAGGTGTAGGGAGCGATCTCTGCGCCTTCGCCATCGTGGAAGAATCCACCCGTGGGCCCCTGCCAGCCAAGCGTCGCAAGACGCACGGCGATCGGCTATGTGAGCGCCTCCCAGTTCAGCCGGGAATACAAAAGCATGTTCGGTCGCGCGCCAGTACTGGACCTACCACAAGGCGTTCACCAGAAGGCCGTTGCTTGATCCGCTGATCGACTGCCAATGGACAAGGGCTGACCATCCATGCCGAATGCAGCGTGTTTCGTAACCGACTGGCGTCACTGGGATCGGGCGAACCTCAAGGTTTCTCGAACTGGGCATGGGTACTGCCCGCAACGATCGGTCGCTCCGAGCCCTTGCACCACATTCATTTCGATAAGCCTTTTGCAGTTGCAGCGCCGCCTCCCACCTTCGCCTGTTTTAGGGTGTCGCGGCAGCAGGTGTGCCCTCGCAAGAAGGAACAATCGCGCGCACAGCGCTGCAGGTGGCGCTCAACGTAGTCGCTCGTCTTTCACGATCCGACCGTCCTCGAGCGTCACGATCCGGTCGGCCAGTTCCAGGACCCGGTTGTCGTGTGTCACCATGACAGTCGTGGTTCCCCGGCTCTGTCCGAGTTCCTTCAGCATGCGCACGATCGGGATTGCGGTCTCCTTGTCGAGCGCCGCAGTCGGCTCATCGGCGAAGATGATGTCGGGGTTCGAGACCATCGCGCGTGCGATCGCAACCCGCTGCTTCTGGCCGCCCGACAGGTTGCCAGGCAGATAGTCGATCCTGTCCGCCAGGCCGACGAGGCCAAGCATGTGTTCTACCGCAGCTGCCTGACGGGCAGGATTACCCCGGCCGTGGACCTGCAAGCTGGTCAATACGTTTTGCCTCGCCGTCAGGCTCTCATGGAGATTGTGGGCCTGGAAAATGAAGCCGAGGCGGCGACGCATGGCCTCCAGCGTCGACATTCCCGCCCCACGAAGCTCGGTCCCGAGCAGACGAACCGAACCATCCTGCACGTCACGCAGGCAGCCCATCAGGGTCAGAAGGGTTGTCTTCCCTGAACCCGAAGGCCCAACAAGAATGGTGAGACTCCCTTGGTCGATGGTCAGGTTGACGTCGAAGATCGCCTGCATTCGCGCTTCGCCTTCTCCGAACCAATGGTTCAGGCCCGTCACTTCGATTGGATTCATCAGAATAGCTCCGCCGGGTCCGCCGTCCGAAGCCGCCGCGCTGCGAGCGAGCCGGAGGCCGCGCAGGCGATGATCGTGCCGATGAAAACCATGATGCCCCGTGTGGCCGTCATAGCGATCGGCAGGCCGGTGAGCGCGGCAACACCTTGATAGAGACCAAGGGCGACAAGAAGCCCGGGCAGGAACCCAAGGGCGCCCAGGATGAAAGACTCCTCGAGCACGATGCTCAGGAAGAACCGGTGCGGGTATCCCATCGCCTTGAAGGTGGCATATTCCGCGAGGTGGTCCGCCACGTCGGTCGAAAGGACCTGATACACGATCACCAGCCCGATCACGACGGCCATGGCCAAGCTGAACCCGAAGATTACGCCCGTTGGACGCTGGGTCGTCTGATAGGTCAGATCATCAGCTTTGGCGGTCGCAAGCGACCGCACCTGGACAGGTTCGGACGCCAGCCGCTCGGTCAGGCGGGCGACGACCTCCGCCGGATCGGCGCCTGGCGCCACATCGACGAGAATATGCGAGGGTGTCCCGGAAATCCGGTTCGGGAACAGCCTCAGGAACGTCTGATCCGACACTGCCAAGGACCCATCGGCGTTGAAGCTACCCCCTAACGCGAAATTTCCCGTGGCGGTCACCGTCCGGCCATTGACTTCGAACTGGAGCGGCGTGTCCGGCGAAATTCGCGCCAGCGTCTCAGCATCTGCGCCGCGCGTGCCCCGGTCAATGAGCGCGGTATCGGGCACCGACAGCGTGGGCAGTGCATCGCGGATGAGCGGCCCGGCGAAACGTTGCGCCTCAGGAAGCCGCGCCCTGGTCGACCTTCAAGACCGACCCCGAGGCCGCGGCGATGCAGGTGCGCCTCGCGCTGAACATGATCCGGCTCTACGCGGTGATCTCCGCGCCGTTCATCCCCGACGCCTCGGCACAGCTGCTGGCGGCGCTGAAGACCGAGGATGACGGCTGGCCGGGTGATCTGAGTGCGGCGCTGAGCGTCCTGCCCGCAGGCCACGCCTTCGAGGTGCCCGAGGTGACCTTCCGCAAGATCACCGACGCCGAGCGAGAAGAGTGGCAGGAGCGGTTCGCCGGTGAGCGCTAAGGCTAAGGCACCCTTCGTGAGTGACCTATTTCGCGCGTGCAGCGAAAGTCAGGAAAGTCCGCTGTGCAGCCACTGCTTCTGAGAAATTTGCTGCATTGCGCACGAACGACAGGATCCACGGCTGCGATGCGGCATGAATGTTTGCTGCGCCGAAGCAAACATTTCGCTGCGTGCGCGTGCAGCGCAAAATTGGCTCTTCCGCAATGGCCTCGGAGGGGCCGATCGCCGCGCTCAGCCCGAACGGCAGCGTCCGGGAAATGAACCAAGTAGAGCGGGGTCCGCTCCCTGCGCTTAGCCGTCGGGTGACCGGCAAATGCGGCACTCGCAGGGGACGACAGAACGGTCCCGCTGAGCGATGGCGCCATGCTTTTGACTGGAAGGTCCGCTTCGTCTGACTTCCTGAGACGGCCTACATCACCATACCCGGCACCGCATGTGCCTTAAGCCGCTCGACAGCTTCCATTGCTTCGTCCACGGCCATCTCGGACTCGTAGATCGAGGTGCCCTGCGCCACGATTTCATCGTCTGCATCCAGAACCTGGTATCGATAGACTTCGCCACAAAGGTAGGTGTTCATGAGCATGATCTCGTCGGTCATCCGGTCGACGGACGCACGGTAGAGCTCTTCGCTCATGGATGGACGATTGAAGTAACCCATGACCTCAGAATGGGTGGCCGCGATATAACCAACCTGGGCGCCTTGCCGATCAGCAAAGAATGGAGCGCTGTGAACCTGGAAATATCCCGAGGTCTCGTCACCGGTGTAGATCGCGTACAGGGGCAGGGAGATCGCATCCTGATTTGTCGCGTGCCAGGAGACCAACTCTTCCATGCCCGTGCGGTCTGACGGGTCGTCCGATGTCAGGCGACCGAAGCGTTTCCCAGGCGGGATCATGACATGGCCAAGGTTCATGAAACCGGACTCCCGCGGCGAGCGTGCGTTGGGATCCGGCTCGACAAGGATGCGGAAGCCGTCAGCTTCGGTCGCATAGGAATTCAGGAAGTTGGTCATGTGGTCACCTCTTTGGCACGGAGGTGACCACCAGGTCGCAAGGGACGATCAGGATATGCAGCTAAGCTGATCGAGCTCCGGCGCCGTGTACTTTTCGATAAGGTGGACGTCACCGTTCTCCAGGTGATCTGCCAGGAGCGCCGCCGACTTGAGCAGGCTCAGCGAGCTGCTGTCAGACTGGAAGCCATCATCAGACATGATCGCCTCCATCTTCCCGGTCTCCTTGCTCACAAGCGACCAGCACATTTTCAGAAGCATGCCGGAAGGCTTCGCACCCGGGTAGTCCTCCATCGAGGGGATGATGCGCCCCAGATAGTGAGAGTCTGAAACCTCATAGCAGTCTTCTAGGCTGCTTTCCGGAGCCGCCACATAGGTGCCGTCGTCAAACTGCACGAGCCCTAGAACCTGCAGGTCACGCGACGAAAGGGCCAGGTTGGCCTCATTGAGAACTTCAGCAATGAAGTCCCTGCTCTTGTCGCTGAGAGGCCTATCTTCTCGGAAGAAGACTTCCGCACGCGTACGCCCAGCTATCTTGGGCTCCTCGATGCCGGCGGCCGAGACGGTTGCTATGTGACGGAAGTTCTCATGATGGACAGCCCATTGCCGCTCATCACCGAGATGCGCAGGCAGTCGTTCTACCGAGAAGCCATCCTTGGAGAGCTCATCGACATTCGCAAATGCGATCTCCATGAGCGCACCGTTTGCAATCCGGAAGCCTTCGGCCTTCAGGTCGCGGTTGACATATCGGCCCTTCTTGTCTGCAATCCTCCAGGTCTTCTCCTCGAGGGCGCGCGCCAAGTGGGCACCGCCGCCGGGCAGCACATTATGCACCGTGATCTCTCCGCGAGGCCGTTTGCCGGCCACCCACGCGATACTGCCGGTCTCCATACGCCCGTCTGGGCCTGGCTCCACGCCAACGAAACGCACAGGTGAATCCAATCGAAAGATCGGCGTCTTGTCGGACCCGAGGTTCTTCAACTGTGTGGGGAGTAGCTTGCCGTTGCGCACGATGTTGATCGGGAAGTAGTCGGTCGTGTCAGCAGCCGATTTAAAGGGAAGGGCGCCCATTTCGGCACGCAAGATGTCGATGTCTCGAAGAGTAGCCACCGAAAACACGTCAGGAGCTTTTCGCTGGGCTTCAGACGACATGGAGCCCAGATCATGCACGACAGAGCCATCTCGAAAAATCCCGTAGCTATAGTCGACGAGCTTCTCCATTTTGGCCGATGACCGGAGCTCAGCAACTGCAACGCCTCCAGTCGAGGTCTCCAAGAAGACTGCATTTCCATCCTGGCCCGCATCCACGAGCTTCAGGCCGTTCGAGAGCGGCGTTGCTTGTGCAAGAAAGTCCCGGATAAAGTTAGGCATCTGGTCGTGCGCCATCAGGAAGCCCACCGGCGCCACCGGATCACGGTGCTGCATTGTCAGGGCCGTCATTTCGCCCGACGCGTCAAAGGTCCGCAGTGATCTGAAAGCCTCCAGCGAAATGCCTTCTGTACCTCCAACAGCCTTGAGCGATGTGGGCTCGGCCTCGGTCTGTGAGACCTTCCGGCGCCAAGCACCGCGTCCTTCAGAGGTCTCCAAACTGCAGGCAACCGCCGCAGAACGGATTTTTGGAGCGCCAGACAGAATATGATGCCCAGACGCGCCGGGTCGATCGATTGCCAAGTCTTTCACCAACACGATCCCGTCCTTGGAGACCGAGAATTCTACGTTCTCATCGCCGTCTTCATAGACGAAGGTGTCCATAAAGTTCCTGAATTCGCCATCAGGCGACATGAAGAGTTCGCCGAAACGGTCGATTGTCAGTTCTCTGTTTTCAGATTTCACAGCCTCACGCCCCTTGCTGAGCAAGCTCGCATCGAGACATACAAGTTTGCTTAGAGTCGTGACCTCCTTGAGAGCAGACACCATAGCGGCCACCTTGTCGTAGACGACGCCTTCCTCGGTTTTGAACATCTGAGCTTCAATGAGGCTGACTGCCTCGGCACCTGTCTGAGTGCTCTTCCAGAGTGTTCCCACGGTGTTTATCGCTAGGCGACCATTCTCGAGCTCAACCCCGACCACCAGCGGATACGCCTCAACAACATTACGGTCTACGGCCCACTGCACTCCCTCATCCGGCCTCTTCTCGACAAACACTTCGTACTGCCCGACCTGAGACAGCTTGCGATAGTCGGCGGCAAACTGCGGCCGTGCTGTAACGGCGACACCTCCAGCAGTGGCCCGCGCATACTCTACGCCTTTGGCCTCTGCCAGCTCCTGCAGTTCCATAGCGTACTGAGGCATGAGGCGATTGCCCGGGCCCTTGGCCTCAACAATGCGGTCACTCTTAAGGTCGATCTGCGCCACCATCTTTATGTCGCGCTGGGCATCGAAATCGTCGTCAGAAGTGTCGTTGACGAGGCACCAGACCTCGCTTCGCCCATTCTTGACCGATGTCGCATAGCTGCGCCCGCCAATGCAGTTTTTCAGAACAACCCCGACGGTTTTCAGGCCGCGCGGCACCACCTGACGCCAGACCAGTCCATCATCCGTCTTGACCTGCACAGGCTCATCGTCGTCGCGACCGGTGGCGAAGATCGCGTTTCGGCTGCGCCCGGCATGCTGGATATTGTGCCTGGACATCGTGTCGAAGAACTCGTCTGCCAATTCGTAGGCGCCGCGGACGTCGTAGTGCGACAGCGAATTCAGAATCTTTTGAGCGCTTTCCTTTCTTAGCCCAGACTGGTTCGCCTCTTCATCGAGAAGAGTGTCAAACAGATCCTTGATGTGGGACAGCTGGTCTTCGCTGCCGTGGCCCAAAGCGAACATGAACACAGGCTCATTCTTTGCCATCTTCGCTTGTGCCCACTTCGGAAAGCTCCGAGCGCCAGGGGAGGTCGGGTGGACTTCGATCACGTCCGAAACGCGCGATTTCAGGAAGTTCTTGCCCTTCTTCTTGAGCCAGCGTGCGATCCGGGCATCCCTGGCTACTCCTCGAAATATCCGCGCGATTTCCTGATCAATTCTTTCTTCGTTGACGATGTCGTACATGCATGTCTCCTTTTTCAGAAGGCATGTAAACGAAGGCAGGAAAACCAGAAGTTTACGACTTCGGCCACAGGATTAAAGGTGATCTAACCTTCATGTGCTTCTTTGTGTGTGCGGCCCGCCTCGGCGAGGTGGCCCCGTGAACCATCGCAGGAGAACACATGAAACACATCATCAAGACCACGGCGATCCTGGCCCTTCTTGGGACCAGCGCCTGCACAGACGCTATCGACTTTGGCAACAAGGACCGGAATTTCCCCGACAACGACCGCTGGGACTCCAAGGCTGCCAGCCAAATCGATGACACGCTGGCGAAGGCGGCCGAGCGCTCGGCAAACGCCAATGAGACGCTGGCTCAGATCGAGAGAACTCGCACCGCCCCCACAGAGCCGGCAATGGGCGGCGAAGACATGAAGAAGCTGCCGCCTGAGCTGCGCCGGCCAACCACCATCGAGTGGACGGGACCGGGCGTAGACCTGGTGGGAGAGCTCGCACGCAATATCGGCTACACCTACGCCGTGGTAGGGACCGAGCCTGTCGTGGACATCATGGTCTCGGTATCATCGGCCGACGAACCCGCGATCAAGGTCTTCGAAGACATCGGGTATCAGGTGGCTCAGTACGCGGAGGTCTTCGTGGACCCCAACGCCAAGCGCATCGAGTTCCGCTATCACAGCGACCGGGTCGGTGAAGCCTCGAAGCCAGGCGCTCCCACGATGTCGGCACCATCGTTCAAAGCTCCCCCGAAGGCGGCAACCGCGGTGCGCGATCACAAAGAGAGCCTCGGCAAGTAAGGAGGCTGCATGACCGCAACCAAAATTCTGGGCATCGCTGTCGGGGGGCTTCTCCTGACAGCGTGCTCGCCAACAACGCCATTCGACACCGCCCCTAAGGTTTCGTCTGCTCACCAGATGGGGCGTGACAGCGCAGCTCCCATGCCCGGTGCCCGGGTCGGTGTCAACGAAGGGGTCCAGCACCTGGAGAGCATCACCAAAAAGCCGACAGACTCTCTGAAGGAGCTGCAGGATCTCGAGCCGCTCGGCGATGAACTCGAAGAGGACGCAACTGAGGAAGACAAGCTTCGCCGTCCGGCCCTAAAAGAGACCGCTCAGGCCTTCGGAGCTCGAGGTGGCTTGGCACATGCCACACGGCAAACCAACCTCATGCTCCGGGAGCGTGCGGACAAGCTCGACCAAATCTACGACTTCAGGAAGGTCATGATCAGGGGGCCCGACAACTCGGTCGTCCTTCCCCCGGTGATCTCTGAAGCGGAAGATGCCTATGAGATGTCCGACGCCGGCAAGACAGTGCGCGTGGCCGAGACCGTGTATCAGATCATCTCGCAGGCACGGTTCTCGCCGGTTCCGCCAATGTGGCACAGCTATCTCATTCGCGAGTACGCGACCCCTAAGCGGCCGCCGGATGAAATCTTGCCGCGGACACCGGGCGAGCGCGATGTATGGGAGCACTACGTCGCCGAAGGCTGGGATGCCGGGCTCAAGCAGGCCAACGACATCTTCCAGTCAGACCTTAACCGGCTCGATCGCGACTACGGCGGAATGCTGAAGTTCAAGGAGCTTCTGGCTGAAGGCAAGGTCAGTGCACCGGTGGTCTCCAAAGCGCCACTGGGCGTCACAGGGTCCGGCTCAGACATGCGCGTGAACGACCGCGCGATCCGCATCACCCGCGATCCGCAACTGCAGACGGACACGTCGCGCTGGACGCCGACGATCACCAACGGCTCGGCCGGCGAGTATGCCAGGCCCAACGATCAGGAGACCCGCATCTTCGACTACCCGAACGATGCCGATCGCCAATACTGATTTCGCCTCCCGACCTGCGACGGGCGGCGATCTGTGAGTGGGAGGGCTTCGGCTCTCCCCCTCTTTTTGCCTACCGTACGGTCGTCGAGGCCCCCACCACCATGCCGACACAAGTGCCCAAAGGATGAAGTCTCCTCCAACACAGGCGACTATCAGACTACAGCGACCGCAAAAATTGCTGGGGCATCAAACGATACTGTTTTGTCGGCATTGCGATACTTCGCAAGTTTTTCTCTGGCAGCGGACTTTAAAGCACCCATTGTCTGCGGGGTAGCTACATCAGCGAGGGTCCAGCCACCAATTTCTGTATCGATCCAAGCCTCTAGATTTTCGTGCCGAGCCTGCCCAGTCCGATGGATGACTTCCACGTCATCTAAGCCCGCTTCCGCTAGCAATGTTTCGAGATGACCGGCAAAGCCGAGGCAAAAGGGGAACTTAAGCGCATCGGCGGCTTCGCTCCCCATGCATTCAGCCAGCAGAGGAATAAGCTCAGCGTAGCCTGGAGAACTCTTCCAAGGTGCGAAGACCGAAATCGCAACGTGCCCGCACGGCCTACACACCCTCTTCATCTCCTGCAGAGCCCGTACTCGGTCTTCAAAGAACATCAGGCCAAATTGGCAGGTTACCGCGTCGAAAGCATCGTCTTCGAACGGCAGCGCTTCGGCTGGAGCCTGCAGGAATGTTGCATGTGCTTCGAGGTCCTTGGCAACGCTAAGCATTCCCTCATTCAGGTCCACAGCAGTGACACTCGCTCCACGTTTGACGGCCGCTCGCGCCACAACGCCGGTACCCGTCGCCACGTCCAATACTCGACCACCTCCCCGAATACCTGCAGCCTCAACCAACCAGGGCGCGAATTGACCAAACAGCGCAGGAACAAAGCGCTGTTCGTAGACAAGAGCCGCCTCCGCAGAAATCTGGCCCATTGCAGCGTCTTCCTGTTCTGTGCCCATGATCCCCTCCTATCTCTTCCATAGCGGTGATCTCACTGTAGCACAGATGCGCAGGTTGCCGGTCCGGTCCGCATACTTCTTCACACGCACCTCCAGATTGCTATGCTTGGAGGGGCAGCACATTGCCCCGGTGGGAGGGGTCTGTCCGATCCGCCGACGCATGATGTCCGACAGATCCCGGCTTCGGTCTTCCCATAGATCGACAACAATGGGAAACTTGCCGGGCTCGAGAACGGCCGGTGCAAGATCGCGGCGCAGAAAGGTCGACTTGCCGGTTCTGCGCGGCGCCGCGAGATGTAGACCTGACAGGGCTCCGAAGATCGGATCCGGCGTCATCTGCTTGACGATGGAGGCCGCAAGTTCAGAGGCCGAGGATGATGGAAGACCTCCAAGTATACCTCCGGTATTCGCTTCTCCATACTGGTATAAGAAATCACATACCGAACTATACCGCGATATCAATGCCAACACGGGGGCGCTGGCGCCGGCTTGGCGAACGGCCAGGGTTCTCGAACCGGTCGTTGGTACTGACCGCAGCGATCGGCTCTTCGAGAGCCCGGAGCGGCCCTTGGCCTCGAGTTGCCTGTGCGGCCAAGCGGACCTTCACCCGAGAGCGTAGGGCGGCGGTGCGCGGACATGTCTGCCATTCGCCGCACGTGCTCAGTTAGTGCTGCGACTCTAAAGCCATGCAGTCCGCGCTTGGCGGGAGGAGAACACCTGCCCTGCCGTATCGCGTAGATAGCCTGCGTCCAGGATCGGGCGTTTGGATCGGTCAGTAGGCGCTTTTCCGACGCAGACGTAAGAGGAATGTGCGCGGCGGTTGTTTTGCTAAGGCGGCAGTCCCATGCCCGACGAGAAAAAGCTCCCACTCTGAAACTTAGCCGCCGGCAGGGCCGTGGATGCGTCTGAGCGGCCAGCAAGCGGCTGGCCGGCCTAAACACAAGGATGACTCGATGCTTTTGAAGAACACGCTTTCCGTCGCCGCTCTTTCGCTCGCCTTCGGCTCGACCGCCATGGCCCAGGATGGTGCCGGCATGATGGGCTACGCTCTGGCCGAGGAAGGCGGGACGCTCGTCACCATGGCCGATATCTCCCAGCCCAGCGGGGTGAAAACCCACGAGCTTGAATCCCCGCTGCGCGCCATCGCCTATCGCCCGGTGACCGGCCAGCTTCTCGGTTTTGCCGACGGCATGATCTACGAGGTCGACCCGATGTCGGGTGAGATGACCGACCTCGGCGCGACCTTCATGGACGATGCCACCATCGGCGAAGGCGCCGTGGCGTTCGACTTCAACAACCAGATCGACGCGGTCCGTGCCGTCGGCGCCGACGGCTCCAACCTCGTCTACTTCCCCGATGGCTTCGGCGACAACGACGAGCGTGCCAACTCGGTGCGCCGATTCACCGATGCATTCTACGTCGATGGCGACATGTCGGCCGATCTTGAGCCCCAGATCTTCGCCAACGCCTATACCAACGCCATCGCGGGCGAGACGGCGGGCTCGACGGCGCAGTACGCGATCGACGCCCGGGCCAATGCTCTGGTCACGTTGGCCAACAATGACGGAGATCTCGCGAGCGTCGGCTACCTGACAATGGACGGCGAGACGGTCAACGTGACGGACCAGGGCGGCTTCGACATCGTCTCGCCCGAGGAAGGCACCGACATGGCCTACGCTGTCCTGCAGTTCGATGGCGAGGATATGGCCGGGCTCTATTCCGTCGATCTTCAAACCGGAGCACTGACCGACCTCGGCGAGCTCGGCATGGGCGGTTTCACCGGCTTCGCCGTGTCGAGCGGCATGTAATCTCCGCGACGACGCTACTACCTCTGGAGCGGCGCCTTCCCGCTCCGGTGCCCCGGCGGCTTCGCCGGGGCTGGTAGACGCCTAAACCAACGCGGTCAAAATGGGCTCGCTGCCGACCTTCGCCGCACGCTGCCTGAACGGGAGCGAAGCGGGACTTTCCGGTCGTTCGGCGGCCAACCAATGCCACTGCAGCATGACGATGTAGGCGCTTGCAGCCACAGCAAGCGGGATTCTGCGTCGCGGTGTAAATCACAGAAACGGCCGTCGAAGGTTGCGTCAAACCAAGGAATCTAAACCCAGCTTTTGCTGCGACGAGGCGCAGTGCCACCGATGCAGACTTTCAGCCGTTCGCTCTTCGTACAATACAAGCGCAGTCTATTCGACTGAGAGCTTGCGGTTTCCGCATTCATCTTGCGCACCGTGGCCGGGTCGCCATGCCGGTCATCACTAAGCTGATGCCGGGCGTGCATCAAAGACTGCGGCAGCGCGATCAATGTGTATGTCAACCATGATATGTCTAGCATTATCAAAATCATTCCAGCTGAGGTCATATCATGCGAGGCAACGTCGATCACCGGGGCCAGAGCGGAAAATCGTTATCATATTGCACTGGGGTTTTTGCGATCACGATGGCGTTGTTGGACAAATCAGCTGGTGAGCGCAGTCCCCCTTTCCCCAGACACCCCTATCCTGCGGCCACGGTCATCGGGATGCCGAGAGC
>NZ_JBSWYX010000043.1:0-18131 GCF_056161345.1 Salipiger sp. ABF4_146
CGCTCAGCCAAAAAAGATCAGACATGTTCACCGCTCGTTTTCGAACGGTGAATCACGCTCGTCCAACCAAATCAATGGGTCCTGACCCTAGAAGCGGGCGTCATAGTCCCCGGGCCTAGCTGAACTCGACCACCGTTTGATTGGTGGCCGCGAACCAACCCGCGTCATAGACCCACCCGCCGGCATTGCCGGCGTCGTCCCACTGCCCGTCGCTGCTCACTATGGCCGCATAATCCTGGCCGCCGCCGGAATTGTCCGGCTGGCCCGGAAGCCAATTGGTGTAGCTCGCTTCAGCGCCTGAGGCACCGGCAAACACGCCCTCGGTCTCGGCATCGGTCAGCCCCAGCCAGATCGGCCCTTCTGCGCCGAAGGTCTCGAACACGAAGGTATTTTCCTCCTCGCTGTCGATCTCGACCAGTGTGCCGCCCATCGCCTCGGCCTCGGCCTGCGCCTGCTGCCATGTCAGCCCCGGCGTGCCCGCAACATAAAGGTTCTGGCCGAACTCGAAAGCATCGCCGTTCAACAAGGGCGCGTCCGCCTCCTGCGGATCGAGTGGCCCGGACTCGTTCAGCGCGAGATCGAACACCTTGCCGATGAGCGGCGTGTCCGCCGCGTAGTTGGATTGGCCGACCAGCGCGCTGGCCCGCACCACGTCCGGAGGCACAACGCCCGGTCCCTCGGCCAGCAGCGCGCCGTCCTTGTAGAGTTGCATAATCCCGTCGTCAGCAATCGTGGCGGTCCAGGTCGCGATCTCCCCCTCGACCAGCGCGCCGGCGGCGGTGATGGCGAATTTCTCCGCCCCGTCCAGAACCTCGAACCGCATGTCGGCGCTGCCTGCCACCTGACCCAGCCAGATGTTGTCGGCATCGGGACCATTGCCGTAGTCAAAAACCCGCTGCCAGTCGCCGCCTTGCAGGTCATCGAAACGGACGGTGGACAGCGCTTCGAAGGCAACACCGGGATCCGCACCCGGCGGTGCCTCGCCGTCCACCTGCAGATCGAGCACTTCGCCAATCAGCGGCGTGTCCGCGGCATAGTTCGACGCGCCAACGAGCAGATTTTCCCGCGTGACATCAGGCGGCACGATGCCCGCGCCTTCGGCGACCAGCGCGCCGTTCTTGTAAAGACGCATGATGCCGAGATCGCTCACCGTGGCGCGCCAGTCCGCCACCTCGCCCTCGACCAAGACGCCCGGCGCAGTGACCGCATATTTCTCGGCCCCGTCCAGAACCTCGAAGCGCATGTCGGTGCTGCCGGCGACCTGTCCCAGCCAGATATTGTCGGCGTCCGGCCCGTTGCCGTAATCAAAGACCCGCTGCCAGGCGCCGCCGCCGAGATCGTCAAAGCGCGCCGTGGCGAGCGCTTCGAAGACGACAACCTCGGGCGGCGCGAGCGGGCCGTCCTCACTCACCGAAATGTCGAGCACCGCCCCGATCAGCGGCGTGTCGGCGGCGTAGTTGCTCTCACCGACGAGCGCGATGTTCCGGTCAACGTCCGGCGGCACCAAGCCCTGCGCCTCAGCCAGCAACGCGCCGTTCTTGTAAAGGCGCATGACCCCGGTGTCGTCCACCGTGGCGCGCCAGTCCGCCACCTCGCCCTCGACCAGCGCGCCGGGCGCGGTGACAGCGTATTTCTCGGCCCCGGCAAGAACCTCGAAGCGCATGTCGGCACTGCCCGCTACCTGACCCAGCCAGATGTTGTCGGCGTCCGGCCCGTTGCCGTAATCGAAGACCCGCTGCCAGACGCCGCCGCCGAGGTCGTCAAAGCGCGCCGTGGCGAGCGCCTCGAAAACCAGCCCCGTCGGCACCGGGTTCTGCCCGCCCTCTTCTGGCACATCGCCCGCATTGACGATCTCGAGATTGCGCACCAAGCCCTGCAGGCGGCTGTCACCGACCCAGTTTGAATCCCCGACGAACCGCAGCGTGCGCTCGACATCGCGCGGCACCGCCCCCCGCCCTTCAACCAGAAGCTCGCCATTCTTGAACAGGCGCATCAGGCCCGTGCCATCCACCGACATCGTCCACTCGGCGATCTCGCCCTCGACGATGGCCCCAGGCGCGGTGATCGGATAGCCGGTGCCACCGATCAGCACCTCAAATCGCATGTCGGCGCTGTTCGCCACCTGCCCCAGCCAGATATTGTCGGCGAACTCACCGTTTCCGAAGTCGAAGACACGCTGCCAGTTGCCGCCACCAATGTCGTCGAACCGCGCCTCGACGGTCGCCTCGAACGGGCCGTTGATCTCGTCGTCGTCGATATTGAAATACTGCAAGTCGGTCTGCTCGAGCGGCGGCGTGGCGACGAGCGGCGCCATGTCCACGCCCATCAGGCTTGCCGCCGAAGGCACCCCGGCCGCGTCGACCACGTGCAGCATCCACAGGCCGCCGATCATCACCGTCTCGCCGGGCGTCGACACCTCGATCGTGGTGCCGTCGATCACCGTGTAGTCTAGATCGAGGAACCTGCCGTCGCTGTTGCGCCCGTGCGTCATGCCGCCAGATTTGATCGCCGTGACCATGGTGATCTCCGAGCTGTCGGCCACGGTGATCCGGAAACTGTCGCCCGCAGAGATATTCGCCGGGGCCGCCGCGATCTCGGGCCGCGCCGCCAGCGTGCCATCCGGGCCATAGAGATAGGTCGGCGCATAGATCTCGGCGTTGGTGTTGGTCAGTGGCCCCGGAGCGCCGCCGCCGGCCGACCACAGCGTGCCGTCGGGCAGCAGCAGGTGCGACGAATGGTAAAGCCGGGCCAGCGCCTGCTCGGCGTGCTGGGTGACGCTGTTGGTGTCCGGATCCCAGACGGTGACGTTGTAGACCGCGAGGTTGATGTCATTGCCCTGATAGCCGCCGTTGGCACCACCGGTGATCGCCACACGGCCATCGGGCAGCACGATGAGCCCGGCATTGGTCCGCGCCCCCTCGATCGAGGCGGCGCGGGTGAACTGCGGCACCGGCTCGGAAATGTCGGCAACCCAGATGCCCCCGTCGTCGCCTAGGATCGCCACCTGATCGACGTCGTACATGATCGAGGAGTTCAGCTTGTAGGCACTGAACGGCGTCTGGCCGATCTTCTCGACAGCGCCGAGACCGGTGGGGTCCAAGCGGTAGATGTCGTCGCCGTAGGCCTCGACGACGATCACCTCGCTGCGGCTGTTCACCCACATGTGCGGGTACCACCACGTGCCGTCCAGCCGATCTGCTGGCGAGCTTGGCGCAATGTCGGGCATCTCGGCACCCGGCAGTTCGCGAAAGCCGGTCGCCGGGTTGTAGACCTCGGGAATGGACGAGCCGACGTAGTTCTCATCGCGGCCACCGATCACGAGGATCTCGCCATTGGGCAGGTTGACCGAAGTCGGATACCAGCGCGCGTGCGCCATCTCGCCAAACTCCGAGGGGCGCACCGTCTGGGTCTCGTAGTCGAAGACGATCACCTCATCGATGCCGGAGATGACCGCGCCGCCATTGCCCGCGCCGTCGCCGCCCATGATGATGACATTGCCGGTTTGCGGGTCCAGCGACATGTAGGAACAGAAGATATTCGTGCCCGTGGTGTTCGGCAAAACGCGCTCCACGCCGGTCTCGGGATCATAGAGGCTGTAGACGAACTGCCCGCCCTGCATCCCCAATTCGGTCGATCCAAAGCCGAGCACCTTGCCATCCGGCAGGACCATGGCATGCAGCGGGATGATGGTGAGCGGAATGACCCCGCTCCACTCGCCGTCGCCCTCGAAATCCGTCGTGCTAATACCAATCATTGGAAATATCTCCCTGCTTGCGAGCGGGGAGACAGCCCCGGCCCGCGCATTCGTGAAAGGAAATTTCGTGAAATGGAATCGGACCCAAGCGTCGCCGCGCCAATATGAAGTGGAAAAGGCGTGCGCCGAGAACTGATCGAATAAGTGTCACGGTAACCGCGTTGCGGCACCCCAAACAAGCAAAGATGCCATTGCGCAAATAGAAAGGCGGAAACTCGCCCTTCTCGACGCCCAATAGAAATACGACGTTTCACACCAGTGGCGGGGATACATCTGAAACCCGGCGTATTCCAGAAAATGCGAATCGGACAGCTTCACATTTTCGCATATGTCAGCAGCGCGGCAGAATTAAAGCCGTATGATGACTCCCCCCCCCCGACCTTTCGGTCCGTTGCTGGAACGCCGCCACTGCCTAATATCGCAAAATCCACCTCGATCCTGCCAAATGCCACTCGACGCCCCACGCCAGCGCCGCTTGGCCCCATCTTGGATGGCTGCACATTTTTGCCCATATTTTCAAGAATTCGGACGCGGATACCCTGAGATCAAGGCCTTGGGGTCCCACAAGTTTAAGTTGATGCAGGCCATCCCGGAACACCCATAGTGCGTTCCAAGTGGCAAATGTAACGAATAGGGCCTAAACACGCGCCTCGCGTTTCTAAGCATAGATTAAACTCTGCCTAAGGTTGAAATCGACAGAAGCGGAATAGTTTTTGCTTGAACTGATAAAGAAATCTCACCTTAACTGAAGGCTGGACAAAGCGCCGCGTTGGCGCGAACACATCTCGATCTTTGGTTGTATTATCAATCTTGATTGCGATGTATGTGTTGGTTTTTCGAGTCCCATTTTTCGGAAATAATTCCAAGAACTGCATTTAACGCCGTTCGCTATCGCGCACGGCATTCGATTTTCGCGACTATTTTTTTTGGGGCCACTTTGCGGCCTGATTGCGATTTAAGGAATATATTTATGCTCGACATTTCCGTGAATGCCGCCTCCTCCGATATTGATGCGTCGACCTACGGTGCCGGTACAATTGTTCTCAGCAACACCGGGACCAAGTCGATCACTTCCATCGTGATCGACCTGTCCTCTGCGCTCTTCACCAATGCCAGTTCCGCAATGGTGTTCGACCCGACGGGCGCCGCCGGAGACGAAACCGCCAAGGGCTTCACCGTTGACGGCGGCACGGGCAACGCGGTGACATCGGAGCTTTCGGGCGGCAGCGACACGGACGGCTACACCACCCTGACCCTGACCTTCGACGACCTCGCCCCGGGCGACGCGCTCGAATTTTCCATCGATATCGACCCGAACAGCATTCAGGGTGCCCCCGGCGCCGGCGACGCGGGCTCGGTTTCCGGGCTCGAACTGACCGGCGCGGTGATCAGCGTCAGCTACGCCGATGGCACCATCTCCAGCTCGAGCCTCTTCGCCGATGGCTCGCTTGCCGGGGCTGTCGCCTCGGTCCCCGAAACCGGAGGTGCCGGCGAGCCCGCCGCGCCCGTGCTGTCGGTTGACGGCAGCACCGGCGCCCTCGCCTTCGGCAATGCCGCGCAGACCGTGACCGTCAGCGGCACGCCGGGCGAAACGGTGACCGTGGTCATCGCGTCCGGGGCCCTGGGCAATGGCGTCGCGGCGACCTCGCTTTTCGACACCAACACCGCGTCTGACGTCGCCTATCAGACCGTCGTGATCGGCGCGGGTGGTACCGGAACCTTCGACGTGACCCTGCCTGACGGCCAGCCGCTCTACATCGCGGCGGCAGCGGGCGAGTCCGGCACCGGCGATTGGGGCGCTGTCAGCGCGCCGCTCGCGCTGGCGCTTGACCCGGCGCTTGTGCTCGAGGTCTCCGTCACCGCAAACAGCAGCGGCGGCGATATCGCCGTGCTCGACGTGGCCGAAAACGTCGAGGTCTACGGCGACCGCGATTACTGGCTGTCGGAATTCCCCGAAGAGCTTGCCAACGCCCGGCTGATCCACACCAACAACGACAGTTCCGAGCGCACGCTGACCATCGACGACTACATCACCTTCACCGCGAGCGCCGACGGTTATGCCTATGTCGCCTATGACCCGCGGCAGCCGGATCTGCCCGAGTGGCTGGCGAGCGCATGGGTGCCGACAGGCCTCACCGTCACCACCATCGAGACCCACACCGGCGAGACACCGCAGAGCTTCAACCTTTTCGGGCGCGCCATCAGCGCGGGCGAAGAGGTGCTCATCGGCGGCGCGGATGGGTTCAGCGGCGGCTTCTCCAATCTTTTCGTCTTCGTTGATGACAGCAACCTGCTGCCGGCGCCGGACGTCGTGCTGACCGAGCTTGCCGTGACAGAGAACGACACCGGCGCAATCCTTGCGGACATTGATCTCGTCAATATCGTCCCGGCCCCGACGGTGCCTACGGACTTCACCCTCACCGGCGCCGATGCTGATCTGTTCGAGGTGACCGGCACCGCCACCGACGGCTTCCAGCTAAAGCTCGTCGACGGCACCGCGCTGGATTTCGAAGCGATCTCCCAGCCCAGCGTCACGGTGACTGTGGGCGGGGTGCCTTCCGCGCTCTTCACCCCGGCACCGGCCAATGATTACACCGATGATGCGCCGCAGGGCGAGATTGAGGCGACCATTGTCGCGGACACCAGCGTTGGCGAGATCGTCGTGGTGAACGCGGTGGCCGGCGCACCGGTCTACGGCGACCGCGACTACACGTTGCAGACCGTGCCGACGGCGCTCGACAACGCGCGGATGATTGTCACCAACAACGATGGCACCGACCGCGGCTCGACCGCAGCGGAGTATGTCAGCTTTCAGGCCTCGGCGGATGGCTTTGCCTACGTCGCCTATGACTCCCGCGCCACCGTTTTGCCCGACTGGCTGACAACCGACTGGACCGCGACCGGAGAGGTGGTGACCACACTCGAGACCTACGGCGGACTAAGCACGCAGACCTTCAACCTCTACGGCCGCGCGATCACCGCCGGCGAGACGGTGACCCTTGGCGGAGCGGATGAAAGCAGCGCCGGAGTTGCCACCGGTGCGGGCTTCTCCAACCTCTTCGCCTTCGTCGACGACAGCGACATGACCCTCGCGCCCGACGTCTCTCTGAGCGCCATCGACGTCACCGAAAACGTTGACGGCGCAATCGTGGCAGACATCGCCTACGTGAACCTCGATCCGGCGCCGACGGTTGCCGAAGATTTCGAGCTTTCCGGCGACGAGTCCGCCCTTTTCGAGGTTGTCGGCAATGCCACCGACGGCTTCCAACTCAAGCTGATTGCAGGCAACGCCCTCGATTTCGAGGCCGGAGAGCAGCCCAGCGTCACGATCACCGTTGCGGGCGTCTCCACCGAGCCCTTCACCCCCAGCGTTCTGGACGACATCACCGACAACCCGCCGCAAGGACCGATCGACGCCTCGGTTTTCGAAGACAGCAGTGTCGGCGAGATCGCCGTCATCAACGCCTTCCTCGGGGCCCCGATCTACGGCGACCGCGACTATACGTTGGACAGCCTGCCTGCCGAACTGGAAAACGCCCGGCTGATCCGCACGAACAACGACCTTGCCGATCGAGACTCGGTCGCCGAGGAATATGTGACCTTCTCGGTAACGGCGGACGGCTTCGCCTATGTGGCCTATGATGCCCGCGCCACCGTGCTGCCGAACTGGCTGACGACCGACTGGACCGCGACCGGCGCGGTGGTGACCACCGAAGAAAACTTCGAAGGCACGATCAGCACCCAGACCTTCAACCTCTACGGCCGTGCCGTCACCTCGGGCGAGAGCGTCACCATCGGCGGGGCCGATGCGGCCAACGCCGGGGTTGCGCCCGGCACCGGCTTCTCCAACCTTTTCGCCTTCGTCGACGACAGCGACCTCGGCGTCAGCGATCCCGCGATCTCGCTCAACCCGATCGCCGCGCTGGAGAACGTCGACGGCGTTGTCGTGGCCGACATCGTGCTGACCGACATCGACGGTGCAGCCCTCGACACCTCAGACTTCACGCTTGGCGGCGACGACGCCGCGCTGTTCGAGGTCAGCGGCAACCCGGCCGACGGCTTCCAGCTCAAGCTGATCACCGGCGAAACCCTCGACTTCGAGGCCGGCAGCCAGCCCAATGTCACCGTCAGCGCCGCGGGCGTGGTGTCCGACAGCTTCTCGCCCAGCGTCAGCAATGACCCCTCCGACGATCCCTCGCTCGAACCGACGATCCTCAGCGAAGACAGCTACGCCGACATCGCTGTCATCGACGCCGGTGTCGGCGCGGTGATCTACGGCGACCGCGACTATACGTTGGACAGCCTGCCTGCCGAACTGGAAAACGCCCGGCTGATCCGCACCAACAACGACAGCACCGATCGAGACTCGGTCGCCGAGGAATATGTGACCTTCTCGGTAACGGCGGACGGCTTCGCCTATGTGGCCTATGATGCCCGCGCCACCGTGCTGCCTAACTGGCTGACGACCGACTGGACCGCGACCGGCGCGGTGGTGACCACCGAAGAAAACTTCGAAGGCACGATCAGCACCCAGACCTTCAATCTCTACGGCCGTGCCGTCACCTCGGGCGAGAGCGTCACCATCGGCGGGGCTGATGCGGCCAACGCCGGCGTTGCGCCCGGCACCGGCTTCTCCAACCTTTTCGCCTTCGTCGACGACAGCGACCTCGGCGTCAGCGATCCCGCGATCTCGCTCAACCCGATCGCCGCGCTGGAGAACGTCGACGGCGTTGTCGTGGCCGACATCGTGCTGACCGACATCGACGGTGCAGCCCTCGACACCGCAGACTTCACGCTTGGCGGCGACGACGCCGCGCTGTTCGAGGTCAGCGGCAACCCGGCCGACGGCTTCCAACTCAAGCTGATCACCGGCGAAACCCTCGACTTCGAGGCCGGCAGTCAGCCCAATGTCACCGTCAGCGCCGCAGGCGTGGTGTCCGACAGCTTCTCGCCCAGCGTCAGCAATGACCCCTCAGACGATCCCTCGCTCGAACCGACGATCCTCAGCGAAGACAGCTACGCCGACATCACCGTGGTCGACGCCGGTGTCGGCGCGGAGATCTACGGCGACCGCGACTACACGCTGACCTCGCTGCCCACGGCGCTGGAAAACGCAAGACTTATCCAGACCAACAACAGCGGCCCCGGAGACAATCCGACCGAGGACGAACAGGATCGCTTCTCGGACGCGCAGTCCGGCTACGTGGTGTTCGACGTAAATGTCGACAGCTACGTCTACGTCGCCTACGACGTCCGCGCGACCACCTTGCCGGCCTGGCTGCAGTCGGGCTGGGTTGCCACGGGCGAGACCGTGACCACTGAAGAGAACTTCAACGGCGCGATCAGCACCCAGACCTTCAACCTCTATGGCCGCTCTGTGCCTGCCGGCGAAGCCGTTGACATCGGCGGCGCCGACCGCGGCGGTTCCGGCGGCTCGATCTCCAACCTCTTCGTCTTCGTCGATGACAGCGATCTCGGCGTCGGCGGCACGGGCAGCGGCCCGCTCAGCCCCGGCAACGATGTCTTCTTCCTGCCCGAGGACTCGATCGAGGTGCCGCTGGCGGTAGAGCTCAACGACCCTGAAAACACCACGATCATCGGCTTTACTGAGGCCGAGCACGGCACCGTCGAACTGATCGACGGCGTGCTGCACTACACGCCCGATCCCGAGTATTCCAACGACGATGGTCCGGGCACCGGCACCGACAGCTTCACCTACACCATCGAGAACGCCGACGGCGACACCGGAGAGGCCACCGTCTCGCTCACCGTCACCCGCTCGCACGAACAGCCGCAGGCGGATATCGACAACTGGGATCTGCCCGGCGAGGGCAGCTCGGATGCCAATATCCCGCTGACCGACGAGCAGCGCGCCGCTGCCGAGGAACAGATGCAGGATCTCGCCCCCGAGATCTCGCCCTCGGGCATGGAACTGGTGGTGTCGCGCTTCGCGCAACTGCCCGGCGGCACCCCGTCGATGCTGGGCTGGGCCACGGTCGGTGACCGAATGTTCGTGCAGGCGCAAGACCGCGGCGCGCCGCTCGACAACAACGGCGTCGTCTACGAGATGGTGCGCAACGAGGACAATTCGGTCTCGGTGATCGAGTTCTTCAACATCGGCGAAACCTTCAACCAGCTGCCGGTGAACCTTGAGGGCAGCAGCTCTTTCGCCGACGGCGTGCGCGGCTTCGCCTTCCACCCCGAGTTCCTTGAAGAAGGCGCCGAGGGCTACGGTAAGTTCTACTTCAGCGGCCGCGTCTCGCGCGAGCCGGGCGTCACCTACGAGTTCGTCTCGGAACAGCCGGGCAGCTACGGGCCGGACTCGGCGGTGATCGAGTTCACCTATGACTTTGACGCGGGCGAGTTCGACATCGGTTCCTACCGCGAAGTGATGCGGATCGGCATGAACACCCCGTTCAAGCACCCGATCAAGGACATCATGTTCAACCCCTATGCCGAGGAGGACGACGACGACTACGGCAACCTTTACGTGATCAACGGCGACGGCTCGGCCAACGAGACGGCGATCACCGGCCAGGCCAGCCAGGGCAATGACGCCATCGGCAAGGTGCTGCGGATTAACCCGTTGGAGACCGCCGGCGGCGACAGCTACAGCGTGCCCGACGACAACCCCTTCGTCGGCGACAGCAGCATGATCGACGAGGTCTACGCGCTGGGTCTGCGCAACGAGCACGACATCTCGTTCTATCAGGCAGAGGACGGCGAGGTTTACATCATCCTCACCGGCGTCGGCTATGACCATGCCGACGAGGTCAACGTGCTCACCCCCGGCGCCAACCTCGGCTGGGGCCTGCGCGAAGGCGTCTGGGTGCCCATTCAGGACGGCGGCAACACCACCGGCCTGCTGCCGCTGCCAGAGGATGACTGGCTGCTCGGCCTCACCTATCCGGCAACCTTCGTGGCGCACGATCCGCAGGGCAAGGGCGGCATCGGCAACGTCGGCGACGTGTTTCAGGCGCTGGCCGGCGGTCACGTCATCAACAACGGATCCGAACTCGACGGCCACTACATCTTTGCGGACTTCGCGGAATCCTCGCGCGTCTACCACGTGCCGATCGAAGATCTGCTCGCCGCCAAGACGACGCTTGAAGCGGGCGAGGACCCCTCGGCGCTGACCTGGGCTACGCCTTCCGAGCTAACCATCCTCTACAACTCGGACAATGACACCACGACCACCCCGATCGTGCAGCCAAGCTTCATGGAGGTGGTGAACGACTACCGCTCCGACGTGCGCTTCGGTGAGGGCCCGCAGGGCGAGCTTTACATCATGAACAAGCGCGACGGATGGATTTACATCGTCGAGAACTCGACGCCCGAGGGCTTTGAGTTGCCCACCGGCGTCTCGCAGGTGGTCGAACCGCCCGAGATCATCGTCCTCGACGCGCTTGGCGACTACTTCGTCACCGACACGGAAAATCCCTACATCGTGCTCGACGACGGCTCCAATGCCGGTCTGATGAACAACGATGGCCCGTTCCCCGGCGGCGGCGAGCCAAGCATCGTCTCGGTCAACGGCATCGCCCTGACCGAAAACGGCCACAGCACCGGGCGTCTGTCAGGCACCTTCGAAGGCTCTAACGGCGGCCTGTTCACCGTCGCCGCAGGCGGCGCCATGCGCTTCGAGCCGAACGGCGATTTCGCCGGGCTGGCCGACAATGAAAGCACCACCACCGCGATCGAATACACCATCCTCGGGCTCGACGGATCGACCTCGACCGCCACGGTGGTGATGACCGTCAAGGGCGACCCCGAAGCGGTGCCCACGATCGAAAACTTCGTGGAAAACTCCGGCCAGCCCGAACCGCTGACCGTCGGCGGTGTGCAGGTGGGCAACCCGGTCTATGCCGACCGCGATTACACCTTCAACAACTTCCCAGATGTGCTCTTCGGGGCGCAGATGATCACCACCAACAACGATGACCGCTCGGCCACCACGGCCGACCTCATCAGCTTCACCATGGCCGCCGACGGCTTCGTCTACGTCGCACTGGACGCGCGCCGCGGCGACCTGCCGAGCTGGGTCGACGGCGACTGGAACGCGGTTGGACAGCAGATCACCATCCTCGGCTTCGAGGGCAACATCGAGAGCTACAACCTCTACGGCAAAGCCTTCGAAGCGGGAGAGCTGGTGACGCTCGGCGGCAACGAGGGCATGGCTGGCCAGTCACACTACCTCGTGGCGGTCTCCGACGTGGCGATGTTCCTGCCCGAAGGCGAAGTCACCGGCAACGCCGTGCCCACGGCGCAGGACGGCACCGCGATCACCGACGAGGACGCCGCCACCACCATCGACCTGTCGGGACTGATCGCCGATGCCGAAGACGGCACGCCGATCGTCGTCGCGGCCAGCTCGGATGACGGCACGGTGACCATCGACGGCAGCAGTCTGATCTTCACCCCCGAGGCGGACTTCAACGGCGAGGCGACGATTTCCTACACCGTCGAGGACAGCGCCGAACAACAGGCCAGCGCCGAGATCGACGTCACCGTCACCCCGGTCAACGACGCGCCCGAGATTTCCGGCTCTCTCGCCGGGGTCACGGTAAGCGACACCGAAGGCACCACCGTCGACCTCTCCGGCCTCGTGCTGTCCGACGTCGATGACCCGGCTGCGGACCTGACACTCGGAGTCCGTCTCGCCAACGGCGCCGCGGCCCCCGCCGGCGTCGAGATCAACGGCACGACGCTGACCCTTCCCGCCGGGCTGGGCAGCCTGAGCCTTGAGATCTTTGCAAGCGATGGCGATTTGGCCTCGATCGGTGGCATCCCGCTCGCAGTGAACGGCGGCAGTGCGCCCGCCGGTCTTGCGGTCACCTTCGATACGGCGACGCTGGAGTCCTATGCCGGCGCGCAAGACGGCAGCGGCACGGCGATTGTCGGCGATGGCGGCAGCAGCCTGCAGCTTGACGGCAACCTGTGGAAGCGCGCGCCGCTGCCGCAGGACTACACGATCACCGAAAACACCCGGCTTGAGGTCACGCTCGACACCGGCAGCATCCTTTCCGAGATGATCGCGCTCGGTTTCGACATTGATGAATCCTTCTCCGATAGCGACGGCTCGATCTACTATCTGGGAGGGACCCAGCCCTACAACGCCTTCATCCCGGTCAGCGGCACCGACAATGGAGACGGCACGACCACCTTCGTGATCGACCTGTCGGCGCATGCCGGCACGACCATCGACAGCCTCGTGTTCGTTGCCGATGACGACGTCGCAAGCGACGGGCGCGGAGCGCCGACCTTCAGCAACGTGCTGCTGATCGAAGAAGGCAGCGGCGGTGGCACCAACACCCCGCCGATTTCCTCGGATCCGGCGCTCGAGCCCTTCCTGCTCGAGGCGGGCACCGCGCTCGATGGCATTGATCTGGCGCAGTTTGCCGTGCACTTCAGCGACGCCGATCCCGGCGACACGCTGACGCTCAGCGCCGAGGGGCTGCCCGACGGGCTGTCCGTCGACGGCGAGGGCGTCATCATCGGCACGCCGACCACCGGCGGCGAATTCACCGTGACGATCCGCGCCACCGACACCGCCGGCGCCTCTGCGACACTGACCATCGAATTGTTCGTCGAGGGCGAAGACGAACCCGCGCCGGACGTGATCTATGAGGCCGAGGACGCCGTCCTGAGCGGCGATCCGGCCGTGGTCGGCACCGGCGAGGATGACCGCAATCAAAGCGGCGCCTTCGTCGACTTCCTTGGCCCGGACGACGAAACCATCTCGTGGTCCGTGACCGTGGCCGAAGACGGCACCTATGGCCTTGAAATTCTCTACGCCCTCGGGGCGGGCAAGGCACCGCGACCGATGCAGCTCTCGGTTGACGGCACAGTCGTCGACACCCTGCCTTTCATCGCCAACTCCAATGCCGATGAAAGCATCTGGGGCCCGCAGGCCGCGCAAATTGACCTGACCGCCGGCACCCACACGATCTCGGTGACCGCCGAAGGCGGCAACGGTCCGAACATCGACTTCCTGCGCCTCAGCGGCGAGCCGCTGGACACCGAAGACACCAGCGCCGACGAGGGCGCGCCGCTCACTCTGACGGTGGTCGATGCCTCCGACCGGGCGGCGGTACAGTTCCAGGTCGAGGGGCTTGATCCTGATATCATCGCGCTGGAGGTCAGCTTCGACGGCGGGGCGACCAGCCAGATCGTCACGCTCGACCCATCCAACCAGTTCATCGCTGATGTTGGCGGCAGCGGCGAGATCACCGCGACCCTCACCGTCGAGGACGGCGCGGCGAACACCGCGTCCGACAGCGTCACCTTCACCCCCGGTGCCGGCACCGCGCCGAACGACGGCAGCGAGACGGTCGATGGCGTAAGCTATACAATCTACGAGGCCGAGAACGCACTGCTCGACGGGCCGGTGATCGTGTCTGACACCACCGACGAGCGCGGCCAGAGCGGTGGCGGCTTCGTCGATTTCGACGGCAGCACCGACCAGTCCATCACCTGGACCGTCTCGGTCACTCAGGGCGGCACCTACGCGGTCGACTTCCTTTATGCGCTGCGCACCAGCCAGCAGCCGCGCCCGGCCTCCATCGCGGTCAACGGCGTGACGCTGGGCACCCTGCCCTTCGCGCCCAACAGCAACGAGGCGGAAAACCAGTGGGGTCCGCAGACGGTCGAATTGCAACTCGACGCGGGCATCAGCACGATCACCATCACCGCGCCCGACGCGAATGGCGCCAATATCGACTACCTGCGCGTCAGCCAAGAGCCGGTGGATACCTTCGCGCCCGCCTATGCCGCGATCGACGGCGAGGGTCGGATCGAGCTTGAAGCCACCGACGACACCACCCGCACGCTCAGCGACACGGCGGTGGAGTTCTACTTCACCGTGGCCGCCGACGGCACCTATGCCCTCGATCTCGCGTCCAACGCGGGCGCGCCGGACGGAGGCGGCCTCACCCTTTTCCTCTCGGCGGATGGCGCCGTACCTGTTGCGATCGGCGACGAGGCCTTCCCCGGCACCGGCGAGGCGGGCGAAAGCACGGCCTACCTCGAACTGCAGGCGGGCGTCGAGTACGAGCTGACGGTGACCTCGGACCAGCCGGGGGCAAGCGCGCTCGACTACCTCGACGTGCGCGTCGCGCCGGGCGATCCCGATGCCGACATCGCGGTGCAAAGCCTCGATGCCGCCTTTTTCGACGACCGGCTGCACTTCTCTTGGATCGATGATCCCGATGTCGCCGCCGGAACCGGCAATGATCGGCTCTCGAAGACCAGCGCCACGGTTGAGATTTCCAACACCGGCACGGCGGATCTGACCTTCATCGAAACCAGCCTCACCGGGCCGTTCGAGTTGGCCGACCCGGATATCTTCGACGGGCTGACCCTTGGCGCGGGCGAGAGCATCGCTGTCGAGGTGCTGTTCGATCGCGACGCCTATACATCCGGTGGCGACGGCGTCAGCGGTGTCTACACCGGCGCGCTGAGCCTGCGCACCAATGACGCCGACACGCCGCTCGCGAGCGTCGATCTCGCCGGCTTCTGGCAGGCCCGCGACGAGGGCGGGCAGGAGCCCAACATCAACGAGGTCTGGGACGTCTTCGGCTTCGGCAACGAGATCGAAGGTCTTACCTTCTTCGGTGGCGGCGAGAACGACGAGCTCAACTTCTACGACGTCTACCTGCCGGTGGATGACACAGAGGTGCTCTCGCCGTACTGGCGGCTTGCCGACGGCGTGGCCGAGGCGCGGATCACCCAGATCGCGGCCTATCACCAACCCGCTGGCGCGGCCCTCGCCATCCATGCCCCCGGCAACAAGGGGCAGGACGTGGGGCTAACCTTCCACGACAGCTTCTACAGCCAAAGCCTGCTGCCGCTGGCCGCTGGCGGTGCGGGGTTTGCCACCGCGACCTTTACCAACTCCACCATCCCCGACTTCTGGGCAGGCACGGAGATCTTCGGCATCGAGGTCGACGACCTGTCGACCGACCCCACGCTCAACCCCACCGGTGACGGCGCGCCGAGCCAAGCGCAGCTGAACCTGCGCTATCCCGGCTACACCGTCGAGGGCGAGCAGGTCTTCGACCCCGACGGCAACCCAGTGTCGGACGGTTACACGGTGCGGATTTTCCAAGCCGTCGATACCAATGGTGCGGCCATCGAGAACGTCTTCCTAGGCGTGATGGACTACACCGGCATCAACTACGACTATAACGACAACATGTTCATCATCGAGGGGATCACCCCGGTCGGCGAGGGCGGCGTGGCAACCATCACCGGTCTCGACGCCGCCGCGGCCGACGACCGGCTGGTGATGTCGCGGATCGACAACCCCGCGAACGGCGCACAGACCTTCCGTGACACGGCCACCTTCACCCTCACCAACGACGGCATCGGCACGCTCGACATCAGCAACGTCGCCGCCTCCGGCCCGTTCACCGTCAGCGGCCTCAGCGCCGGCGACAGTCTGGCCGAGGGCCAGTCGGTGCAGGTCACCGTCACCTTCACCGGCAGCGATCCGGTGAACAACGATCAGGCGCTGTCCTTCGACGGCACTCTGGTCATCGACACCAGCGCCGGCGAACGCAGCATCGCCCTTGCCGGTCTCGCCCAGTGGGAATCCGAGGGCGGCGAAGAGCCGAGCGTGGCGCAGATCGTCGAAGCCTTCGGCTATTCGACCGACATGGCGCAGGCGCTGCTGGCCAACAACGGGCTGATCGAAACCGTCGGCGACGAAGTCATCATGCCCTACCTGCAGCGGCTCGACGGCGGCCAGCCGGTGGAGATCTTCCAGATCGGCGCCTACCTGCAGCAAGGCGATGTCGCGCGGCTCGCGCTGCACGACTTGCAAAGCGCGAACCTCACAGAGGTCTTCGCCGCAGACGACAATCAGGGCCAGACCGTGTTGCCGGACGGGCTCGTCTTCGGTCCCGGCGACACCGGCTCGGTCGCCAGCGGCACCATCGACCGCGACGCGCCCTTTGGCCTGCATGTGGGTGTCGACGGCAAGCCGACGTACGCCGCCTGGGGCGATCCGGTGGCCAACGACCTTGATCCCGACTTCGGGCAGCTGGTCAACGGCGCCATCGGCCAAGGCCACCTGATCCGCTACTTCCAGGCGCGGGACGCCGGCGGGGCGGTGATCGAGGGCACCTACATCGGCATCATGGATTACCCCGGTGCCGGCAACTACGACTACAATGACTTCATGTTCGTCATCCAGAACGTGCAGCCCTACGCGCTGACCACGGCCGAGGATGCGGACGGCGACGGCGTCAACGATGCGCTGGCGCTGGACGGGGACAACGACGGCATCGTCGACTTCTTCGACGGCGATGTCACCCCGCCCCCCGGCCCGCAGCAGGCCTATACCGGCACCCCTTGGGCGGTGGACGCCGACGGCGTGACGGTCGAGGCGCGGTTCTATGACACCGGCGGTCAGGGCGTGGCCTACAACGATCTGAGCGCGGCACATCTCGGCGACGGCTTCCGCGGCGGCGAGGGGGTGGACATCTCCTTCGGCACGCTGGCGGTGGGCTATACCGAGGCCGGCGAATGGCTCGAATACACCATCGACGTGGCCGCGCCGGGCACCTACGCGCTGTCGTTCAACTCCTCCTCGCCGATCGACGGCCGGGCTCTGACCGCGACCTTCGCGCAGAACGGCGTGGTCTACGAAAGCGCCACCTCGGCGGTGCCCAATACCGGCGCGTTCACCACATACGCGGACACCGCGCCGCAAACGGTGACACTTAACGCCGGCACACAGGTGCTGCGGGTCAACTTCGACCTCGACCAGCAGGATCTGGCCTCCTTTACCCTAAGCCCGATCGCGGTCAGCAGCCCGCAGACTCCCTTCCCCGGACCCGACGCACCCACGTTCACAGAAGGTGTGCTGACGGTGGATGCCTCGAACTACGACGATGGCGGACAGGGCGTGGCCTACAACGACAGCCCCGGCCTCGCCGGCGGCAGCACCAATGGCCGGACGGGCAGCGATGTCGAGCAGACCGGCCTTGGCCACATCGGCTGGATCGAAGACGGCGAATGGCTCGAATACACCATCGAGGTGCCGGAAGACGGGCTCTATGACCTCGATCTGCTGCTGGCCACACCGGAACCCGGACGCGGCGCCACCGTCGCCTTCTACCTGCCGGACGCCGAGGCGCCCTATGCCGCGACCGGCGGCATCGGCAACCCGCCAAGCTCGGGCTACACCGACTTCCAGCCGCGCTCTGCCGAGGGCATCGCGCTGCAGGCTGGTAGCCAGATCATGCGGGTCACCTTCACCGGCGGCAGCCAAGACTTTGCCTCCTTCTCGCTGGAGCAGGTGGAGACCAACGCCGCGCCGGTGGCAGGACCGCTCGCCGATGCCGAGGCCGAGGAAGGCGGGGCGATCTCGCTC
>NZ_JBSWYX010000044.1:0-15287 GCF_056161345.1 Salipiger sp. ABF4_146
CTCCATCTAAGACACGTCGCAAAGGACGTCGTTAAGCACGTGTCTTAGATCAGGTCGCCTCCAACCGGCAGGCGGCCTCAACCGGTCGGTTACGTTCAAATGAACCTCCTCGCAAAGCCGCGCAAAGCCGCCGTTCCGACCGGATGCCGAAGGCGTAGCCGACGATCAGCATCCGGATCATCAGCTCGGGATCAATCGATGGCCGACCCGTCGTGCTGTAGAAAGGCGCGAGATGGTGGCGCATATCATCGAGATCGACGAAACGATAGATGCCCCTGAGCAAATGATCCGCCGGGCCATGGTCGTCTATCGTGAACTCGTAGAACAGCGCGCCCTGCGCAACCTGCCTCGACCCCATCATCGTCAGTTCTCCCATGCCTCAGGAGAAGTGAATCAGCAGCCAAGCCATCACTCAAGTGGAGTTTTTCAACACCATCGGCTCGAAGCCCACGTCGGCAGGTAGGTCTTCGCACGTCCGGTCTCGGCTGGCGAACGGCGTACGCCGTTCGCCGAAGGTATCAAATGTCGACCGACTCCGCGATGCTCAGAGCATCCTCAAGTTCAACGCCCAGGTACCGGACCGTACTGTCCACCTTGGTGTGACCGAGCAGGAGCTGGACCGCGCGAAGATTGCCTGTTTTGCGGTAGATTTGTGCAGCCTTGGTGCGCCTCAACGAGTGGGTGCCGTCGCCGCTCGGCTCGAGACCGATCGCCGTCACCCACTCTCGGGCGAGGCGCGCGTATTGCCGCGTCGAAATGTGCGGCCTGGCGTGAAACCGGCTCGGGAACAGGAAGGCGCAGCCGATCATCTCCGGCCGCTTCACCCACTCCGAGATCGAAGCTCGGGTGTTTTCCGTGACTTCGAACTGAACGGGGCGGCGCGTCTTGCTCTGGATGACCGATACGCGTTCGCGGACACGATCGCCGACAACGAGCTGGGCGACCCTCAGACCGACGAGGTCGCAGCCCCGCAACTTGCTGTCGATGGCGAGATTGAACAGAGCGAGATCGCGAAGGTTGCTCGCGAGTTCGAGGCGCGCACGGATCGCCCAGACCTGTTTCGGCAGCAGAGGCCGTTTCTGGCCAACGAGCCTGCCACGGTTCCAAGGGCGTCGCTTCGGCTTGATGGCGGGGAATTGGATTTTGGACATGAGACTTTCTCCATCCGTCCCTCCCGGCCCAGGCGTCAACATCGCGTGACCCCGAGATATTAAGCGATGTCGCGAAGGACCGGTGAAGAAGATTGGCACCGGGCCGCCGCCGCCGCGCTGCCGCAAGGCCGCACCGAGCCCTCAGCGGAAGCGCCAATTTCTCGCTGCACGCGCACGCAGGGGAACGGTTGCCGCAATGCCCCGGAAAGTTTCGCTGCGCCGCAGCCAAGACTCCTGACTTTCATTCTTGGCGCAGCGGAAGATTGAGGAGAAAGGATCGGACCGTCGAGAAAGCTGCCGTCACATAATTGGTCTGCTCTGCAGACGGCAGAACATGCCAGTTCGAGCCTTGGCACCGATCAATCGTAAGCCTTGAGGAAACTCCCCTTGTATCGGAAGGGGGAAGGGCCCATGTCTGATGTGCTAACGTTTCTTCTCTTCGAAATGCTGCCGCCGCTAGTCCGGTTTCGGTTGATCGACTTGGATCGACTTGCCGGGCTGCCGCGATTCTGCGGGTAGCATTTCAGAAGGAGACCACGGATATGGCCAATGGCACCGTGAAATGGTTCAATTCCACCAAGGGCTTCGGCTTCATCGAACCGGAACAGGGCGGCAAGGACATCTTCCTGCACGTCTCTGCTGTCGAACGCGCTGGCATCAGCCGCCTCGATGATGGGCAGAAAGTGACGTTCGACGTCGAATCCGGCCGGGATGGCCGCGAGTCCGCCAGCAACATGGCCCTCGCATGAAGCGATCGCTGGATGACCTGCTTGCAGGTGTTCCGGCTCAGCAAGGGAACGGTGGGAAGCTCAAGGCTCCCAGCGTTTCCGCCTCCAAGGCAAAGGCCACTGAGCCGACCACCCAGCTCGAGAAGACCGACACGAACGCAAAGCGCGTTCTGGAAGAAGAGTCGAAGGCGCGTGCCGACAAGACGGCGCAGCTCAAGGCGGCCCGCGAGCGTCGGGATGCAGGCGGTACGGACTGAGGTCTGCCGCCATACATGCACCACACGGCGGAGCCGCCGCTCCTATTCGACATCCCAACATGTCGAGATATCATTCCGCGCCTCGCACAGACGCTCTTCGTATGCGTGCTGCGAGCCGCGCCCTGACGAGATTCAGCGCGCCGCGGCTGCGTCAGGCCAAGTAAATTCGGGACCGGTAAGCCGAGTGCGGCAGGACCGCATCCCCCGAGACACCACCTGTAGCGTCGGATGAACACGCTCGCCGAGGCGCGCGATCCGACCTCTGAGCCCTCTCGCAGTAGCAGGGTCTCAAAGACTGTCTCCGATGACCTGCGGGACTGACATGTTCCCCATCGCGGGCGCCGCCGCGGCGATTGCCGTGGTGACCTCACCTTGAAGATCCCTGTGCCTGAAGACGTCAGAGCCAGGATCGCACAGAAAAGAAAGACAATACGAATGATGGAAATCCAATGGGGCCAGCCTGTGGCCCTCGTTCAGCCGCATGACGGTGAAGTAGAACGGTTCAGCACGATCGAGAAAGTGCGCTACTGGCTGCGACGCCGCTGGCCCGTGTCCGATACGGCGCGAACCACGGCGCTGGCGAAAGTCGAGGCGGCGATGGAGTGCATGACACCAGTCGAAGAGGCGCGCCATGCCTTCCTCGTCGCAGCGCTTTCGGCAGGCTTCGTGCCGGCCAGCGCGCTCTGACCGCCAGTCCGCGAAGGGACCCTTCCCGGGCGTCTCGCCCGGTGTTGCGGACCGCCGCGGCGTGGCAGCTACAGCCCGGACGCAGATCGCTTTTCCAGGTCTTCGTCTTGATTTCGCCCGGTCCAGCAGTAAATAATTTCCGAGTATTTCATGGGCCCGACGGATGTTATCAGAGAACGATCCCTTTCGCCGCGACGTCCGTCTCGTCGGGCTGGTCTCCGACATGTCGCTGATCTTGGATGCCTGTCGCGCGGCAACGGGAATGGGCTTTACCGCGGTCGCGAGGGTGACAGAGGATCGCTGGATCACATGCGCCTCGCTTGACCATGTGAGCTTCGGCCTGATCCCGGGGGATGAGCTCGATGTCGGTTCTACCCTCTGCCAGGAGGTTCGCGGGTGCCGCAACACGATCTCGATCCCGGATGTCGATGCCAGCGAGGTCTACCGCGATCATCACACGCCGCGGACGTATGGCTTCAAGAGCTACATCTCTGTACCGATCATCCGCAGCGACGACAGCTTCTGGGGCACGCTTTGTGCCATAGACCCCTCGCCGCGTGACATCACTCCGCAGGCAGAAGAGTTGTTCCGGCTTTTCGCGCGATTGATCGCGCGGGAGCTCGATCGCCAAGACGAAATCGAGGCCGGGCGTGCCAGCCTGCAGACGGAGCGCGACACCGCCCGCCTGCGCAAGGAATTCATCGCCATCGTCGGGCACGATCTGCGCAATCCGATCGCGGCGGTCTCGTCCGGGCTGCGCCTGATGTCCGAACGCGACCTGTCTGCAGAGCGCACCGCGCTGCTGATCCCCGAGATGCAACGGGCACTGACCCGCGCAAGCCAGATCATCACCAATCTGATGGACTTCGCCCGCGGCCGGCTGGGCGCGGGCATCGAGGTTCAGGCGCCTGGGCCAGTTGATCTGACTCCGGTGTTCCGGGATGTCGTGAACGAAATCAAACAGGTGGCCAGCCAACCGGTCGACTGCCAGATCGATTTGCCGACCGCCATCGTTGCCGACCCGCAGCGTCTCGGTCAGCTGCTGTCGAACCTTCGGGGCAACGCTGTCACACACGGGGATTCCGCCCACCCGATCCGCGTCGAAATCGGGGCTACGGCCGGGGAATTGCATGTCTCGGTCACCAACCAGGGCACGCCGATCCCCGAAGTGGTGAGGGCGTCGCTTTTTCAGCCTTTCTCCCGGCAGGAGGGTCAGAAGAACCTTCAGGGACTTGGCCTCGGCCTCTATATTGCGTCGGAGATCGCACGGGCCCATGGTGGGCGGATTGACCTCGAGTCTACGGCATCGGCGGGGACGACTTTCACACTGCGCATGCCTGCGACTTACGCCTGAGCCACCTTTCTCTAGCGCATCGCTTTGACAAGATCGGCGAGCGCGAGGGTTTTTTTGATAAAGACGCTACGCTCTGCCATATTCGCTTCGTCCGGAACCGAGCCGCCGGACATGATGATGATCCGGCAATCCTCCGAACGTCGTCTCAGCTCACGCGCAAGCGCCAGTCCGTTCATATCGCCAGGCATGTCGATATCGGTCACGATCACGTCGATCGCGGGCCCCGCGTCAAGCTGCTCCAACGCATCTGCGGCATGCGCGGCTTCAACGACATCATGTCCCAGTTCGGCAAGACCATATGCGAGTTCCATTCGTATGAGGGCTTCGTCTTCTACGATCATGATTGTGGCAAAGGGCGCGGGCATCGAGTGCCTCCGTGTCATGCGGTGGACTGCAGCGCAGCCTGGACGCGAAGGCGTTACGATACCTGTGGCCAACGAGTGCCGCCGCAATCAGTTCCCCAAAGAGCGCCTGCCTCCGTTGCAAGAAAAACGCGTCCCGCCCCGACGCGGACGGACTGTAGTGAAAGCCGCGCCGCCCAGGACGAAACGCGCGAGAAGAATTTTTTCTTCCCCCAAGTGCATCCAAACGGGCCCGAGCTCGACTCCTAGGGATATCGAGCCCGCGGAATGGCCGCGCTCGAGACCTGAGGAGACTTAACGATGCATAAGACCTTTTCCGCCCTGACCCTGCTGCTGACCACATCTGCCGCCACCGGTGCGCTGGCCGACGATCATGGCGCGATGACCGCGATCGGGCTCAGCGGAGACAAGATGCTGCACGTGATCGACACGAGCTCCGCCATGGTGACGGAGTCCATGGAAGTCACCGGTGTCGACCGGCTTCTGGGCATCGACCTGCGCCCCTCGAACGGGCAGCTGATCGGCGTCACCGACACCTTCGAGATCGTCGAGATCGATCCCGAGACCGGGGCTGCCACCGTGATCTCGACCATGGACAAGGAACTGCCGATCGAGGCGGGCGCGCCTGTGATCGTCGACTTCAACCCGATGGCCGACAAGTTGCGCTTCATGTCGGGCACCACCAACCACCGCGTCGACATCGAAAGCGGTGCCGTGACGGTCGACGGCTCGCTGGCCTTCGAGGAGGCCGACATGCACGCGGGCGAGGCGCCGGCCATCGTTGCGGCGGCCTATATCAACAGTTTCGGCAAACCCGAGAGCACAGCGATGTACGACATCGACAGCACCATCGTCGCGCTGATCCGGCAGACCTCGCCCAATGACGGCACGCTGGCCGCGGTCGGCAAGCTGGGTCTCGAGGGCGCGGAACACTACGCCTTCGATATCGCCACCGATGCCGAGGGCACCAACACCGCCTGGCTTGTGGCTGCGGGTCAGTTGCACACCATCTCGCTCGACGACGGCTCCGTGCAGGAAAGCTGGGATATCGAGGGCGCCGACGGCGCAACCCTGCGCGACATCACCTTCATGACCGCAGAGATGTGAGGCGTCGCGTTACGTCCATGCCGGGCGCAGGTTGCATGCCTGCGCCCGGCTCGAACGGGTCACGCAAATCGGCCACGTCTCATCTCGCATCCGGCCCTGCCATCTCGTGTAAATTGACACGCCTGCAAGCGGTCTCTAGCCGTAGTGCCATTGCCGCAGCGCAAGAGGGCGGCGCAGGGAGAGCAGACAGTCACGTGACGGATCATGCAGCCTTGATCAGGGCCTGTGCGGGGGGAGACAAATACGCCCTGCGCGGCATCATGACGGCGGAGGGCGGGCGCATGCTCGGTGTCGCGCGTCGCATGCTGGGCCGGGTCGACCTTGCCGAAGACGCGGTGCAGGAGGCCCTCGTGCTGGTCTGGCGCCGGGCGCATCAGTTCGACGAGAGCCGGGGCAGCGCCAAGGGCTGGCTCTACACCATTCTGCGCAACCGCTGCCTGACAATGCTGCGCAGCGAAGACCGCGAGGTGGTAACCGAGCCGCAGGCTATCGACCGCGCCTCCGAGGGCGCCCTGGTCGACGCGGCCTTCGACCGGCTGCCCACCTCGGCAGACCTGCGCGGGTGCCTGGAAGGGCTTGATGAGGCGACACGGCGTGCGATCCTGTCCTCCTACGTGTTCGGGCACAGCCACGGCGAGATCGCCGGGCGGCTGGCAACGCCGCTGGGCACGGTGAAGGCACGTATCCGGCGCGGCCTGCTCAAGCTGAGGGAGTGCCTGTCATGACCGACCGTTCTCTTGACCTGCTGATCGACGAGGTTGTGCTCGGGCTCGCCTCGGAGGCTGATACTGCGCGGCTCGAGGAGCTCACCGCGCGCGATCCCGAGGTGGCCCGGCGGCTTGCAAGGGCGCGTGACCGCTTCGCCCCACTCGACGAGACCGCCGACGACCTGCCGCTGCCGGAAGGTTTCTGGGATCGCCTCGCGCCGCGGCTGGATGTATCGGACGAGGCGTCGCCTCCCCCGGAGCCTGAAACGGCTGGCGCCGATGTGATCGACCTTGCCCCGCTGCGCGCGCGCCTGACCCGTTGGCGCAGCGCCGCCGTGACCGGGATCGCCGCCAGCCTGCTGCTGGCCTGCCTGCTGGGCTGGTCGCTGCTCACGCCATCTGACCCCCTGGTCGTGGCCGTGCTGCTGGATGACCGCGGCGAAGCCATCGCGCTTGTCGAAAGCGCGCCGGACAACACCACACGCGTGACCCTGCTCGAGCGGCCCGATGTGCCCGCGGGCCAGGTGATGCAGGTCTGGACCAAACCCGAAGACGACGGACCGCCCGTCTCGCTGGGCCTGCTCTCCACCGGCCTGTCACGTGTCTTAAGCGTTCAAGGGCTACCCGAACCGCATCCGACGCAGCTCTACGAGATCACTTTCGAGCCCGCCGGCGGCTCGCCGACCAACCTCCCGACCGGACCCATCCTCGGTAAGGGGCTGGCCAAGGAGCCGGTGACCTAAGAAAACGGGATCGGTGCCTCTCGGCTCGTTCGGGTTGGGAAGCACCGAGAGGAGATCCTCAGAAGACCTCGTAGTCGTCGCGTTCGAAGTGAACACCTGCGTGCAACCATCTCCGAACAGCGTCATCTCAACGGCACGCGCCAAGAGCCATCGCCGAATTTGGCGTCGTCTGGTGAGCGGAGTTCTCGGGCTTCGGGGGTCACCCCCTGGTCTCATCATCCATGAGGGCGTCCCAATAGGGCCGTCGCCCGACCGTCTCCGACATGAAGTCGAGAAACGCGGTCACCTTCAAAGATCGCATCCGGTTTTCCGGAAAGAGCATGTGGATGGCGCCGTCTTCGACGTCGGACAGCGCCTCCCATTCGGCAAGGAGCGGCAGCAGGCGCCCCTCCTGCAGCGGCACATGCAGCAGCCATGTCGGAAACAGAACCAGCCCGTGCCCGGCTTCCGCCGCCGCGATCAGGCTGTCCGCGTCGTTGCTACGCAAATCGCCGGTGACGTGATGACGGGTGTATCTGCCCTTCGCCGCGCGAAACAGCCATGGCCGGGCGCCATGTGTGCCCCTGTAGGTCAGGCAGTTGTGGCTCGAAAGCTCTTCTGGAGATTTCGGACGTCCGCGCCGTTCGAGATATTCGGGTGCAGCTGCGAGCACATGCCTCTGCCCTGCGAGCTTGCGGCTGATGAGATTGGAATCCTCGAGTACCCCGACACGGACCAGAACGTCCGCACCGTCGGCGACAGGGTCTACAAAGGCATCGGTCAATGTCAGTTCGACCTCAAGTGCAGGATGCCGCGCCTGGAACGTCGCGAGATGCGGCGCAATGTGACGCCGGCCGAAGGCTACCGGTGCATTGACGCGCAACGTGCCCCTTGGCTCCCGCGCGCCGACACGCACCTCCTCACCGGCCGTGTCGAGTAAGGCCAATGCCTCACGCACAGAGCTCAGGTACTGTGTGCCGTGGTCGGTGAGACGCACCGCCCGCGTGTTGCGCACCAGCAATCTCTGGCCCAGTCCCGCTTCAAGGCCGCTGACATGGCGTGAGACCGAGGAGACCGGGAGACCCGCCCTCCGCGCGGCCTCGCTGAAACTGGCATGGGAGGCCACTTCGACGAAGAGGCGAAGGCTGGCCAGCGTTACGTCATTGCCCATTTTGCAAAAGTGCTGTCCAGATGCCCTGAATTGTTGTCCATATTCGATTGAAGTAGCTGCCTCCACAAGTCAACGGAGGCACAATGAAACAAATCCTTACGCTTTGCGTGGTGTTCGCAGCCGTTATGGGGCTTTCCGTCGAGGCGGGGCTGCTCGGGCCGCTCGGTGAGAGGGTCGGCCATATGTCCGCAACGCTTTGCATCTTCCTCGTCGGCAGCCTGCTGCTGTCGTTGGCGCTCATCTTCGCTCCGCGCCGCGCGTTGCCCGAGCTTTTTGCCCAGCCACGCTGGATGCTCACCGGCGGCGTGCTCGGGCCGGTCTACGTGGTGATCATCACCAGTGTGACGCCAATGCTCGGGGTGGGGACCACGATGGTTGCCATCCTGTTCGGACAGATCGCCGCGGGACTGCTGCTCGACCATTTCGGCGCTTTCGGCGTGGCGCGACAGCGGGTCGACGGATACCGTCTGGGCGCCCTCGTCCTCATCGCCGCAGCACTTGCACTCATTCACTGAAGGGACCCGAATGCTTACCTTTATCCTGATCCTTCTGGCGCTGCTCGGCGGCGTCATCCTGTCGGTGCAGTCTTCGGTCAACGGTCGGCTCGGCGGGACCGTCGGCGTTCTCGCGGCGGCCTGGCTGACTTTCGTGCTCGGCGCGCTGATCAGCGTCCTGCTGGTGCTCTTCGCGCAGTCTCCGCAGGACATGACATTGCTCGATGCGCCGCGCTGGCAGCTCACCGGGGCGTTCTTCGGCGTGTTCTACATTGTCGCCATGGTGTTCTCGGTTCCGCGCGTCGGCATCGCCGCGGCGACCATCGCCGTGATCACCGGACAGCTTGCGATGAGCGTGCTGATCGACAATTTTGCGTGGCTCGGCAACGACCGCATTCCGCTGGACCCGCAACGGTGGGGGGCGATCGCGCTGCTCTTTGCGTCCATGGCGCTGATCTACTTCGGCAATCGCAAACGCGAGAGCGCGCACGCCAAGGGCTGACCCGGCCGTGCATCAAGCTAGCTGCCCTTCACAGAACAGTCTCGGAGCGCCCTCCAAAGGCGGCTGCGCTCCGCTAGGAAAGGACGCGACATGACCAAGACAGTCACCGTGGCGGGCGCCTCCGGCCTCGTCGGATCGAATATCGTCAAAGAGGCGCTGGAGCGCGGCTACCATGTGAACGGCACGCTGCGCGACGCCTCGGACAAGAGCAAGACCAAATGGCTCATGGCCCTGCCCGGGGCCGCGGACCGGCTGACGCTCTTCTCGGC
The DNA here is from genome assembly GCF_056161345.1 of Salipiger sp. ABF4_146. Classification (NCBI taxonomy): domain Bacteria; kingdom Pseudomonadati; phylum Pseudomonadota; class Alphaproteobacteria; order Rhodobacterales; family Roseobacteraceae; genus Salipiger; species Salipiger sp. ABF4_146. The sequence continues at coordinate 9,512 of NZ_JBSWYX010000044.1, forward strand.
CGAAACCACCGACAGCGCCAGCTTCGACGCGGCCCTGCAGGGGGCGGACGCGGTGTTCATCGCCTGCTTCCCGCCGATCTACAAGGCTGCCGACGGCACGCCCGCCAAGGAATTGGATCGCGCACGCGGCTATGCGGAGATTGTCGCCCCGGTGCGCGACGGCTGCCTCAACGTGCTGGCGGCTGCCGAGCGCGCGCGGGTGAAGAATGTCCTGCTCTGCTCCTCGACCTCCTCGACCAACCCGCCCGGGGGCGTGGCAGTGAAGACCGAGACCAATGCCGTATCGGACGCCGAATTCCAGATGAGTGAGGGCAAGGTCACCTCGGCCGAGAAGATCGTCATGGAGACCGCCGCGCGCGACTTCTGCGTGCGGCACGACATGCGCCTCGCGATCTTCCTGCCGACGATGATGCTGGGTCCCGTGATCCTGCCGCAGCATCTCGAGGGCGACAGTGCGGGCTTTGTCACCAGCGCCGTGCGCGATGGTAAGACGCGGCACGACAAGGTTCCCGCCGGATCGATGTCGGTGAGCCATATCGGTGATGTGGCCAAGCTCTTCCTTGCCGCTTACGAGAGTGGCGCGCGGGGGCGGTTCTTTGCGGTTTATGACAGTGTGCCCTGGTGCGATCTCTATGCCGAGTTGGGCAAACACGTGCCCCGCGAGATCATGCCCATGCCGCTGGAGGGCGAACCCGAGGAGCCGACACGCTTCGACTTCACCCGCCGCGACAGCCTCGGCGTTGCGATGCGTGACATTCCTTCGGTCATCGCCGAGACCTGCGACTGGCTGAAGAGCAACCCCTTCGGCTGAGACCTCCGTCCCAGCGCGTGACAACTCTCAGGGCCAGCTTTATACCGGCTGGTCCCTTCTCCGCGCCGCGGCAAGCGGCGCCGCGACTGCAAGACTGCTTTGTCCACCCTCCTGCCGGCGATCGCCGCACCGCCGCAGGTCCGCTCCGAGCCCAGATTGACCGCGTTGATGTTGGGTGCGTTCGCGGTTGCAGCATGGGCGAGCTCGTCCCGACCGGCCCAAACCTGCCGTTCACCAAAGACGCCTTTGCTGCGGTGCAGCCTCACCAGACCGGCCCTCCGACCATCGCCAGCACTTTCGTCGCGTGAGGGCCGGCAGGCGGACGTTCCAGACGAAGCACTAATGTAAAGCACCCTTGACAGTCCGAGATTTGACGTGCGAATAGTAAAGCACGCTTTACACTCATGGGGGCTGCGATGCGCGGATTTCTTTTTTTCTTGGTTGGGCTGGCCGCCTATGCAGGAATACTGATCTTTTCTCAGTGGTTACTCTCTAATGGCATCGAAGCCAGACCCGTCCGCGCCCTGATTGCTCTCAGCCCGATGTTGCCCGCCGCTTTTCTTTGTTGGGTGATTGTCCAAAGTCTTCGGAACCTGGATGAAATGCAGCGCAAGCTTCAGTACGAGGCTCTTGCCGTCTCATTTATGGGGACTGCTTTCATAACCTTCAGTTACGGCTTTCTCGAAGGCGTTGGGTTCCCAAAATTATCGATGTTTTCCGTCTGGGGGCTAATGGGATTGCTCTGGTTCATCTGCGTCATGATCGGACGGTTTCGCTACAAATGAACAACCGCATCCAAGAGCTTCGCCAACAGAATGGGTGGTCGCAGGCAGATCTCGCGGCCTTCCTGAAAGTCTCGCGACAGACAGTCAACGCCCTCGAACGGGGACGGTATGACCCCAGCCTTCCGCTGGCATTCCGCATCGCGCGCCTCTTCGCTCTTCCGATTGAAGAACTCTTTCAGCCAGAGGACGAATGAACCCAAGCGGACGCTTGGGGCTCAAGCCGGTCATGCGGCAGAGCAGCGGAGGCACAGTCACGTCTCCCTCAGTGCGCCGTCGGTACCGGCCCTGCCTACCTCGCAACTTCGCGGGCGCAGCGTGAATCGAGCACATGCGGCGAACGGCTGAAAGGTCCGCTGTGCAGCCACTGCTTCTGAGAAATTTTCTACATTACGCACGAACGACAGGATCCACAGCTGCGATGCGGCATGAATGTTTGCTGCGCCGAAGCAAACATTTCGCTGCGTGCGCGTGCAGCGCAAAATTGGCTCTTCCGTAATGGGCTCAGAAGGGCCGATCGCTGCGCTCAACCTGAACGGCAGCTTTCGGCAAATGAGCCAGCGCAGCGAAGTCCGCTTCCTGCGCGTAGCGGACGAACTGGGGGCACACGCGCAACCGCCCGCTCTCTGCGCCTTACCGCCCCCCAGAGACTACGGTGGGAACAACGGATGCTTGGCACGGGGCGCGGCGATCCTACCTGAAGAAAGTGTGATCGTACGAAAAGGAAAGCGCCATGCTACAAGAAAAGCGCAAGGACTTGGATTCGGAGAAACGTAAAAAGCTGCTCGAGGGCCTCTTGCAGGATATGGCACGCGACAATCCCGACCTCTATTATCAGTCCACTAGCGAAATTGCTCAGATGTTGAAGACACGCATCGACCGCGGCACCGCACTTCATCCCGAGCAGCGCGAACTGCTCTCCGGCCTTGGCCCCCATGACATCAAGCTGCTGCTCAGCCTGCACTGACGGTGCGCACGGTCTGAACTGCTGTGTGATCTTCGCTTGGTCATGGGCCGAGCGCGTCGCTCCGCACGGCTCGGCAACATGATTTCACAACGCTAACCAACTGCGCTTAGTCGTCGACTGACGCTGGCCCGCCTCGCGGCTGCCAAACGTCAGGACTTAGGCTTGCCCGATCACTTGTTCGATGTGAGTGAATCTGACTGGTGTGAGCTCAAAGTGTCCCACGCTCGAAGCCCGTGGGACAAATCGGCGAAAAAACGCTGAAAGTTCAATGCTGTTAGACTGAACTGGTGCCCCCACACGGTTTCCGCACGTTTGCGGTTCTGGGGGCAATCCGGCTGTCCATCCGTGCTTATCTCGGGGTTCTATTCCCGTTACAGGCACTTCCAAGATCGTAAGCATCAGCAAAATAGGGGTTATCAGTCGCCAGAGTCGCAGGTCAACAGGAACGATCTGTACTACGGAATGTCCTACGGCAGCCGTGGCGGACCTTCGCGGGCTTGGGCGTTGATTACCTGCGATTGAGCTAGGTTTGAGAAAAGGGAGGGGCAAGTGCCACCCCACCCCCCTACCGGTCTCGTACATGGCTTGCCCCACGGAAGGGGGAAATACTTAGTCAACCAAGAGGGCAAGCGGTCAGCTTTCCCGCAGCCGGAGCATGATCGCCCTACCGTGACAAGCTGGCGAGAGTGGTGTGTAGCGACGCTTGTGATCGGTAGGAGGCAGGCCCAGCCTGAGAGCGACTGAGGCGCTAACTGGACCAACCAGATTCTCACCGGGCCACGAACTAGCGCCTACCGGATGTCAGCCACGAATCGAATGTCATCGAAACGCGGGGGTCATGCACCGCTAGGCGGACACACTCTTATAAATATCTTATAGGACTTTGTCCGCATAAGCGGAGCGGATGCATGGGCTTTGTCAGCCCTTGGCTCGGGGCTGAAATGGACAGCTAAGAGCCACCAGAAATCCACACGCTCCCCTTTTGGCGAACGACGAACGCTGGTAGGTCAATTAGCCTAAGATTATAAAGTGTGCCGCAGAACTTCTCACGCATGATGTCAGTCCTGCGCTTGGTCTTTGTTGAGACATGATAGACATGGTTTCCCGTTAATATCTCGGTGCCGCCGCTCTTAATGCGCTTTGTAGAGATCTGGTGTAAAATGCCTCGGTTCGGTGATCGGTGTCTCTTTGACATATAGGTAAGAAGACCCGTTTTTAACGCAACCTCACACATGTCGTCCGCAAGGCGAGAGGATGTTGTATAGTAGTAACTTTCACTTCCGTCTCCTAGCATCGCGGCTCTATAGAACGAGTCGAGATCAATGTCAGATAGAGATTTGAACCAGCTGGGCAGTCTTTTGTTTCTAGCTCCATCACCGTACTGCGCGAAGTGTTCGTACAAATCCATGCAATGGATGTAGAAATCCTTTCGACTTACTATATATTTAAAGCCAATTCTGTCAAGCAAGCTTTCGATTTCGCCTCTCCCGTCGCGCTTTATTTGAGAAATGCATATTCCCTTGTCTCTGTGTAGCCTGTTGCCCTCAGATATATACCAGCCAACGAGTGCAGCGTAATCGTATGTGTTAATAGTTTGCGGCTGCTTCAACTTCCTAGCTCTGCTAGGGACCTTTTCAATTTCAATCTCTGGGATGTTTTGACCCTGCCAGCTCACACTACGCAAGATCGTGGCTTGCCCAGGCAACATCGAAATCGGCACTATACTATACTTGACGCGCGGGTGACCTCGAGTGCCACCGACTTTGACTACTGGGTGGCTTGGCGCGAGAATCATCGTTAGCCCACGTGCCGATATCTCCAGAAGATAGGAATAATACGATGTTGTCGTTAAATCCAATACTCTAGAATGCCTTAAAGCGCCATCCAAACCGACTCCAAACACTTCATCTCCTGCATTAACCATCGATATATCAACCCAGCCTCGATTTGGCGTCAATATCTCCCCTTCCGGAATGCCTTTCGCGGAGTCGGGCGGAGCTATGTTTATGTTATTGCGGTTGGGTTGTCGTGAGGCTTGTCGAGCCTTGGCGCTTGACATGTTGTTGCTCCATTGATTTCCCCACCAAAAGGAGGGTTGAATGACTTTGCTCGCCAGGTGATTTTATTGCTTTAAGTGCTTAAGGCGGCTATGAGCTGCTAGGCCAAATTATTCTTGTGTTATATATTTCACCCCATCCTGAATTTTGAATTTCAGGGTCGCCATCTTTTAGGAAATTGACCCACTGAGAGTAGGGAACTGATCCGGCTGAGAATCTCAACGAAGGAAATTCACCCATCCCCGTTGAAACTTGGCCAGAAATGCAAAACGCATGTCGGTGTGAGCTTTTTCTTCCATTGTTTCTCGCTTCGAACTCGAGAATGAAAAGTCCAGATCTAAATAGGATGGGCGTCGCTTGGAGGCGTCCCGATGCTCTTAGTCGGCTGCGCTGTAATATCTTCTGCGCCTGCCCCGGTGTCTGTGCGAGGTCGGGTCGCATCTTTAGAATTCCTAGCGGCGAGAGAGGTGCATTTCCCTTATTTAAAAATTCGACTTCCAGTCGATCAGGCATGATTTCATCAAACCGAGCGAAGCGATCCACTGGAATCTCAATTGGTAGATTGCTTAGAAGAAATACCCCTTTTACTCGATCTGAGTGAACTAGTCGCAGTCGAGCAATGGCTTGAATCGTTTCGGCATCTCTACTTTGACGATAAAGCGCTTCGATTTTTCGATCTGAGAATGCCTCCACCTCTACCCCGGACTGCTGATGAGGATTTCGGTTCGATTGCAAAAATCCTTTCAGGGAGATGGGGAGCCTCGAGGCTGCGGGCGAGGACGGGTGGAGGCTAACGGCTTCGTCGTGTCTAAGAGGTGGCTGGGATGCCCAAAACAAGGCTCGGGCCTGCTTATCAACTGCAATGATTGGTGGCGAGTTGCGTCCTGTTATGAAAACGACGGATGCGTTTTCTGCTGCGTTGCTGCCGCGTAGGTTTTGGAAGTGGTTCACCAAAACCCTAGGGTCGAGGTCAGGCCAGTTCCGCATTCGGTCGGCTAACGCCTTGTGACCAATAACGAGGGGTATTTCCCCGAGTTCAGCCCAGACATTCAGTACGGCGACAAGCTCTTCTAGGCTCAGGACTCGTTCTCCTTCAAAGCCAGAAGATTACGGTCGCAGCGAGTGCGATTGCTGAGAAGAAGGCTTGTGGGCAGCGGTC
>NZ_JBSWYX010000045.1:0-12035 GCF_056161345.1 Salipiger sp. ABF4_146
TCGTTCGAGGGAAGCGAAAGAACGTCGAGGGCATTGTGGCATATTTCAAAAAGTTCCTGGGTGACTTTCTTGGATCCCCACCCGGTGTTTGGCCCGCCGACCCCAGGACCTCCCGGGGGCCAGCCCCCGGACCCCCGGCGTATTTTCAAAGAGAAGAACAAGGGCCCGCCTTCTTCTCTTTCCAAATACGCCGCGGGGTGAGCCGCGCAGCGGCGAGGGGGCAGCGCCCCCTCTCTTCCCCCCGTGACCCTCGCGCCACGCCGGGCTATGGTGCCCGCAGACCCACCTCACAGGCCGCGCCATGGACCACCCGCTCATCGATCTCATCAATGCCCGCATCGCCAAGGCCGAAGCAGAGGGCGCCTTCGACAATCTGCCCGGCGCCGGCAAGCCCCTGCCTGCCTGCGACGATCCCGAGAACGCGGCGATGACCCGCATTCTCAAGGACAACGGCGCGGTGCCGGAGGCCGTGGCGCTCAGCCGCCAGATCTCCGCCCTGCGCGAAGACCTGAGCGAGACCGCCGACCGCGATGAGCGCCGCCGGATGATCCGCGACCTGGCGCTGCTCGAAACCCGGTTCGAGATCGCCCGCAAGCCGCGCTGAGGCTTGGCCTTTCCCCGCCCGCATGCGAGAACTTGCACAGCCGCGGGCCAGACGCCGCGCGGGCAAGAAGGGACAGGCGGATGGTCACGGTCAAAGAGCAATACGAGAGCTACCCCTACCCCGAACGCGATCCTGCCGATGAAGACACGCGGCTGATCACCGGCTCGCCCTCGCACCCGCTGGAGATGGACCATTGGCTCTGGCAGGGCGCCCGCGACTGGTCAAAGCCGCTGCGGGTTCTGGTCGCCGGGGGCGGCACCGGCGACGGTCTGATCCAGCTCGCCACGCTGCTCGACAAGGCCGGCAAACCGCATGAGATCACCTATCTCGACCTTTCCACCGCCTCGCGCGCCATCGCCGAGGCGCGGGCGGCGCGGCGCGGCCTCACCAGCATCACCTTCCACACCGCCAGCCTGCTCGACGCGCCAGAGTTTGGCCAGTTCGACTACATCGACTGCTGCGGCGTGCTGCACCACTTGCCCGACCCCGAGGCCGGGTTCCGCGCCCTGCGCGCGGCGCTCGCGCCCGGCGGGGGCCTTGGTTTCATGGTCTACGCGCCCTATGGCCGCTCCGGCGTCTACCCGCTGCAGGAGGCCTTCGGCGCGCTTTTCGAGGGGCTGAGCCCGGCGCAGCGCCTCGCCGAAGCGCAACATATCGTCGCCGCGCTGCCCGAAGGCCACCCGTTTGCCGCCAACCGCAACCTCGGCGATCACCACGCGTCGGACGCGGGGTTCTACGATCTGCTGCTACACGGACAGGACCGCAGCTATGCGGTGCCGGAACTGCTGGACACGCTGCACACCACCGGCTGGCGCCTCGCCGGGTTCACCACGCCAGCGCTCTACGATCTGGCGCAAATCACGCAGGTGCCCGAAGGCATGCCGCCCGCCACGCAGATGGCGCTGGCCGAAAAGCTGCGCGGCACCATCCGTATGCACACCGCCTATGCGGTGCCAGCCGAGACCGGCGAGACCCGTGCGAGCCCTTCCAATCGCGCGCTGGTGCCACACCTGCGCGGCGTGCAGCGCGCGCCTCTGGCCAAGGCCGTGGCGCAGGGCAGGCCGCTGCCGGTGAAACTTGGAGGTATTGAGACCACGCTGACCCTGCCGAAAGGCGCGGCAGCGGCGCTTGCCGCGATCGACGGACGCCGCAGCCTGTCGCAGATCGCGCAGGCGGCGCGGCTCGACCCGATCACCTTCGGCACCGCCTGGGCACAAGTCCACAAGGCGCTCGAGCCATGGGGCCTGCTGCTCTACTCGTCGCTGCTGCGCTGAGGCCCGCTCACTCGTAGCTGCGGGTATCCTCGATCACCACGCCGTCGCGCGGCAGAGCGCCCGGCGCCACAAGCTCGACCTTGCCCTTGAGCTTCAGCACCTCCGCCACGCTGCCCGCGTAGGCGTCGGCATCGCTGCCGGAGGTTTCGATCCGCACGGTCATCACGTCCATCTCGCCCTCGCGGCTGGCCACGACGCGGGCGCGGTCGATCTCGGCGTGACGCGCCACCAGCGCCGCCACCTGCTCGGGCCGCACGAACATGCCCTTGATCTTGGTGGTCTGATCGGCGCGGCCCATCCAGCCCTTGATCCGCATATTGCTACGCCCGCAGGGGCTCACCCCGGGCAGCACCGCTGACATGTCGCCTGTGGCAAAGCGGATCAGCGGATAGTCGGGGTTGAGCGTGGTCACCACCACTTCGCCGACCTCCCCCTCGGGCACCGGATCGCCGGTGCCGGGCGTGACAATCTCGACGATCACCCGCTCGTCCACCACCATGCCGTCCATGCTTGGGGTCTCATAGGCGATCATCCCCAGATCGGCGGTGGCATAGCACTGCAGACAGCTGATGCCGCGCTCGGCATAAAAGGCGCGCAGCGAGGGGAAGAGCGCGCCGCCCGACACCGCCGCCTTGCGGATCGCCAGCTCGACGCCCATCGCATCGGCCTTCTCGAGGATGACCTTCAGGTAGTCCGGAGTGCCCGCATAGGCGGTCACGCCGACATCGGCGGCGGCGCGCACCTGCAGTTCGGTCTGCCCGGTGCCGGCGGGCAGCACCGCCGCCCCCACCGCCCGCGCGCCGCTTTCAAAGATCATCCCGGCGGGCGTCAGGTGATAGCCAAAACAGTTCTGCACGATGTCGCCGATGCCGATGCCCGCGGCATGCAGGAAGCGGCCCAGCCGCCACCAGTCATGCTCGGTGCCGCCCGGCTCGTAGATCGGCCCCGGCGATTGGAACACATGCGCAAAGCCCGACGCGGGCCGCGTGGTGAACCCGCCGAAAGGGGCCGCCCCGGCCTGCGCCTGCCCCAGATCGGATTTGCGCAGCACAGGCAGAGCGGCCAGCGCGGCCGGATCGGTGATGCTGCCCGCGTCGATCCCGTCGAGGCGCGCGGCGTAGCCCGGCAGCGCCTGCGCGCGGGCGATCTGCGCCGGCAGAGCCTCGGCCAGCGCGGCGGCGCGTGCCGCGGCGCTGCGGGTCTCCAGATCGTCGTAGTAACTGCTCATCCGAGCCTCCTTCTCACAGCCCAGTCCTGTCCATTCCGCTCCCGGCGGCACCGGAAGGCGGTGGCAGCGGATATGCCGCCAATGTCTCGTAAAGCGCCCCCTCGGGGGTCAGCGTCGAGGCGACGAGCCGCAACTCCCCGGCCGCCTCGCTCTCGCTGGCAAGACCCGCAAGCCCGGCCACCGCCCTTTCAAGCCGCGCGATGCCGTCGCCGCGCAGCCCCGCGCCAAAGCGCAGCAAGGTCACATGCGGGCGAAAGCGCCGCCGCTCCAGCGTCAGCCCCGCCACCCTGCACGCCCGCGCCACGCGCGCCTGCAGCTCCAGCAATCCCGGCTCGGGCCGCAGCGCCGCGGCCAGCAGCTTGGGCACCCGCCCGCCGAAACTCTCCAGCCCCGCGACCTGCAGACGGCAACCCGGCAGAGCCGCGCCTTCCAGTTCCAGATGCAGCTCGTGCAGCGCCGCCTCGTCCACCTCGCCAAGAAACGCCAGCGTCACATGCAGGTTCTCCTCGGGCACCGCACGACCCAGCGGCACCGCTTCCTGCACCGCAAGCAGCGGCGCGGTCAGCGCCTCGGGCAAAGGCAGCGCGAGGAAGGCACGCATTCACGCTAGCCACCGCTTGCGGCGGCGGTAGGAGCGCACGTCGCGGAACGACTTGCGCCCTTCGTCCGACATGCCGAGGTAGAACTCCTTCACGTCCGGATTCTCGCGCAGCGCCTGCGCCGGGCCGTCCATCACCACGCGACCGTTCTCGAGGATGTAGCCCTCATGGGCATAGCGCAGCGCCACATTGGTGTTCTGCTCGGCCAGCAGGAACGACACGCCCTCGCCCTCGTTCACCGCCTTCACGATCTGAAAGATCTGCTCGACCAGCTGCGGCGCCAGTCCCATCGAGGGCTCGTCGAGCAAGATCATCTTCGGTCGGCTCATCAGCGCCCGCCCGATGGCGCACATCTGCTGCTCGCCGCCCGAGGTATAGCCGGCCTGACTTTTCCGCCGCTCCTTGAGACGGGGGAAATACTCATAGACCATCTCGAGATCGCGCTGCACCGCGGCCTTGCCGTCGCGCCGGGTGAAGGCGCCGGTCATCAGGTTCTCTTCCACCGTCAGGTGCTCGAAACAGTGCCGCCCTTCCATCACCTGGATCACCCCGCGCTTGACCAGCGCCGCCGGGTCCAGGTCCTGCACCCGCTCGCCGCGATAGGAGATCGTGCCCTTGGTGACCTCGCCGCGCTCCGAGTGCAGCAGGTTGGAGATCGCTTTCAGCGTGGTCGTCTTGCCCGCGCCATTGCCGCCCAGCAGCGCGGTGATCCCGCCCTGCGGCACTTTCAGCGACACGCCCTTCAGCACGAGGATCACGTGGTTGTAGATCACCTCGATATTATTGACCTCCAGCAGCGTCTCGCGCGCCGCCCCGCTGGGGGAAGAGGTCTCGCCCGTCTGCACAGAGTCCAGCATCTTCTTCTCTTTTCCAAATACGCGAAACCCGGCGGCGACAGCAGCGCCGCCGCCGGAAGGTCAGCTCAGCCGTCGCAATCCTCGTTCACCGGCCAAGGCTGGTTGGCCTCGGCGTAGTCCATCGCCGCTTTCTGCTCGAGCGGGGCGATGGTCTCGCTGTCGGGCATGATCAGGTCCGAGGCCTTGACGAACTTCTCGCCGTCCCACTCGAGGATCCAGCCGCCCGAGTGCCCGGTGTGGTTGTCGCAAGAGGTGCTGAACGGCGGCACCATGCCGGTCATCCCCAGCTCTTCCAGCCGCTCTTCGGTGATGTCGAGGTTCTCCAGCCCCCAGCGCAGATCGGCCGGGGTGATCTCGGCCGTGCCCGCGTGCTCCTGCGCCACCCGGATGCCCTCACCGAGGATCATCGAGATCACCAGACCGCGCGAATAGAACACGCCCGACATTTCCTCGGGGTTGCTCTGGGTGTTGCCCGGCTCGACCACATATTCCTGCAGGTCGGCCATGATCGGCGCCTCGGGGTTGGGGAAGGACCAACTGACGGACTTGTAGCCCTTGCCGTCCTCGCCGACGATCTTGAGGTCGGCGTCATGCCCGGCCCACCAGACCCCCAGCATATTCTCCATTGGGAACTTGGTCTTCACCGCCTCGGTGATGGCGCCGGCGTTCATCGCGCCCCAGCCCCACATGATCACGTAGTCGGGACGCTCGCGGCGGATCTGCAGCCATTGCGCCGACTGGTTCTGCATCTCCTTCAGGCCCACCGGGATCGGCACCAGCTCAAAGCCCTGCGCCTCGGAGGCGGCCTCAAGATAGGGCAGCGGCTCTTTGCCGAACGGGTGGTCGAGGTGCAGGAAGGCGATCTTCTTGCCGCTCAGATCGCCCTGCTCGCCAAGATATTTGACCAGGATCGACGCCCCGTCCCAATAGCTCAGCGGCGTGTTGAACGCCCATTGAAACACCTTGCCGTCGGCCATCGGCGAAAAGCCGTAGCCGGGCGCGAGGATGGGGATCTCGTCGACATTGGTCTTCGGCAGCACCTGCAGCGTGATGCCGGTGGACCAGGGCTGGGTGACGATCGCCTTGCCCTTGGTCTTCTCGTAGCACTCGACGCCCTTCTCGGTGGAATAGCCGGTCTCGCATTCGTCGAAGTCGATGGCGATGCCGCCAATGCCGCCGTCGCGGGCGTTCATCAGCTCCATGTAGTCTTTCTGCCCGTTCATCAGCGGGATGCCGGTCGCGGCAAACGGCCCGGTGCGGTAGGCGAGGTTCGGCGTGAACAGCCCCTCGGCCATCGCGCTCCCCGCGATCGACCCGGCCATCAGGGCCCCGAGCGCCGCGGCACCTGCCAGTTTTGTCAGTTTTGTCATCCTGTATCTCCTCCCAAAGACCTTCGATGATGTGAAAAGCCGGGCCCGCGCCTCCTCAGTGCGGGAACGGCCAGATGATCAGCTTCTCCCGGATCAACGCCCAGAGACGGGCCAGACCATGCGGCTCGATGATCAGGAAAAAGACGATGAGCGCCCCGACGATCATGATGTTCAAATGTTCGACTGTGGCCGAACTGATCGGCAGTCCCAGCGCCTCGGGCAGCGTGTTCAGCACCACCGGCAGGCCGACGATGAGGATCGCGCCCAGATAATTGCCGAGGATCGATCCCAGCCCGCCGATGATGGCGATGAAAAGGATTCGGAAGCTCAGCGGAATGTCGAAGAGGTTGGGCTCCGCCGCGCCGCGCCACATGAAGACGAACAGCGCGCCGGCGACCCCCACCACATAGGACGAGACGGCGAAGGCGGTGAGCTTCGAGCGCATCAGGTTGATGCCGATCAGCTCGGCGGCGATGTCCATGTCGCGCGTCGCCTTCCAGCTGCGCCCGAGGTTGCCGCGGGTGAGATTGATGCAGGCCACCGTCATCAGCGTGACCACCACCAGCACCACGTAATACTGCACAATCGAACTTGCCTGCGGCCCGGCGACATAGACCCCGAACATCTCGAGGTTCGGCACCTGAATCGCGCCCGAGGCATTGTAGTTGTAGAGCCAGCCCCATTTCTCGAACAGCCAGACAAGGAAGAACTGCGCCGCCAGCGTGGCAATGGCCAGATAGAACCCCTTGATGCGCAAGCTGGGAATGCCGAAGGCCACGCCCACCCCGGCGCTGAACACGCCCGACAGCAGGATAGCGATGATCGGGTTCATCCACGGAAACAGCGTCACCAGCTTGTAGCAGGCGTAAGCCCCCACCCCCATGAAGGCAGCGGTGCCAAGGCTCAGTTGCCCCGCATAGCCGGTGAGGATGTTCAGCCCCTGCGCCGCCAGCGCATAGATCAGGATCGGGATCAAAAGCGTCTGAAAGGCGAACTCGCTGGCCGTGAGCGGAAAGACCACCCATGCAAAGCCGAGGATCACCATCAGCAGCACCGCGTCCTGACGGACCGGGAACAGCGCCATGTCCGACTTGTAGCTCGTCTTGAATTGCCCCGCCGTGCGATAGAGCATCCGTTTCTCCCTCTCCCGGCGCACCGTGGCGCCGCTCCCTCACGCGTGTGACGCGTGTCTCATCTCGACGCGCCCATCCCTAGCGGGCGCTGCGTTCCGGCCGGGCCGGGGCTCCTCCTCCCCCGCCGCGGCCCTACCAGTCTCAGCCGGTCACGCCCGGCCCGTGCGCTTCGTCGGGGTAAGCCCGCTTCGGCGTGGGCGCGTAGCCTGTCGCTTCCGAGTGCCGCACCAGCCAGAACCACGCCCAGAGCCCGGCCCCGCCGCCCGCCGCCGCCAGCAGCAGCGCCGCCAGCGCGCGGCCTTCTCCGCCGGTCAGCGCGAGGTATCCGAAGGCCCAGAAACCGGCCCAGGCCACCACGTTCAGGATCGCCACAAGTTTCGCCATCTCGCCGTCCTCCCCTCGCCTTTCATTAATCCGCAAATACGCATCCCGGCTTACCGCCCGCGATCCGCCGGGCCAAAGCAGCAATGCTTTCATCTTTCCCAAAATACTCCCGCCAGAGGCTCCACATGTGGCAGTCCCCAACGGGAGCATCCCTAAACCCTTTCGATGATGCGCTCTCCGAACAGCCCCTGCGGGCGGAACAGCAGCACGATCAGCGCCAGCACGAAGGCGAACCACGTCTCGGTATTGCCGCCCATCAGCGGCTGGCCCCAGTAGATCTCGAAGAGCTTTTCCAGCATGCCGATCATCAGCCCGCCGATGATCGCCCCGGTGATGCTTTCCAATCCGCCCAGCATCAGCACCGGCAACGCCTTGTAGGCGATCACCTCCAGCGCAAAGCTGACGCCTGCGCGCGCGCCCCAGGCGATGCCGGTGACCAGCGCGATGATGCCCGCGATGAACCACACCAGCACCCAGATGGTCTGCAGCGAGATGCCGACGGACAGCGCCGCCTGATGGTCGTCGCCAAGCGCGCGGATGGCGCGGCCCATGCGGGTCTTGCCAAGAAACAGCAGCAGGCCGACGACCAGCAGCGCCGCGACGATCACCGCGGTGATGTCCTTCTGCTCAAGGATCAGCAGCCCGCCGAAGGGTTCGAGCAGCACCGAGTCCGTCGGGATGCCCAGCTCTTCGGTGATCATCACCTTGTTCTCGCCGCCGAAGATGATCTCGCCAAGGCCGATCAGGAACAGCGTGATGCCGATGGTGGCCATGAACAGGATGATGTCCGGTTGCCCGACCAGCGGGCGCAGCACCACCCGCTCGATGCTGACCGCCAGCACGAACATCACGCCCAGCGTCAGCACCACGCTGATCCACGCCGGGATGCCCATGGCGTGCAGACCAACCAGCGTCAGCGCCGCAAAGACCACCATGATGCCCTGCGCAAAGTTGAAGATGCGCGAGCTGCGGAAGATCAGCACGAAGCCAAGCGCGATCAGCGCGTAGAGGATGCCGGAAACCAGCCCCTCCCACAGCACCTGCATCAGAAAGTCCGGTGCCTCGATCATATCGGCAAACGGCGTGATGAAGATGTCTTTCAGCATGTCGCTCCTCCTGCCGGGATGCGCGGATCATATGCATGGATTGTGCATGCGATGTGCATGGCGTGTGCCCCCTCCCCTCGGACGCTCAATGGGCCACGCCCAGATAGGCGTCGATCACCTCTTGGTTCTGCCGCACCTCGCCCGGCGGGCCGTCCCCGATCTTCTTGCCGTAGTCCATGACGACCACGCGATCCGACAGGTCCATGACCACGCCCATGTCGTGCTCGATCAGGCAGATGGTGGTGCCGAACTCGTCGTTCACGTCGAGGATGAAACGGCTCATGTCCTCTTTTTCTTCGACGTTCATCCCCGCCATCGGCTCATCGAGCAGCAGCAGCGACGGCTCCGCCGCCAGCGCCCGCGCCAGTTCCACGCGCTTCTTCAGGCCATAGGGCAGCCGCCCCACCGGGGTCTTGCGGATGTTCTGGATCTCAAGAAAATCGATAACCTTCTCAACGACTTCTCTGTTCGCGATCTCTTCATTGCGGGCCTTGCCCCACCAGATCGCCTGGCTGGCAATGCCGGCCTTCATCTTGGTCAGACGCCCGGTCATGACGTTGTCGAGCACCGTCATCCCCTCGAACAGCGCGATGTTCTGGAATGTCCGCGCCACCCCCAGCCGCGCCACCTCGTAGGGTTTCATCGGCGGGCGCTTCGCGCCTTTGTACCAAAGCTCGCCCTCCGAGGGCGTGTAGAAGCCCGAGATGATGTTGAGCATCGAGGATTTGCCCGCCCCGTTGGGGCCGATGATGGCCCGGATTTCCCCTTCGCGAATGTCGAAAGAGATATCCTTGATCGCCACAACCCCACCAAACTTAAGGGTAATATTGCGCAGCTCCATCAGCGTTCCGCCGATCTGCCGCCCATCCTCGGTGACGTAGCCCACCTCTTTGCTGGCATCTTTCACGGCACCCCGCCTTTCATCTTTCCCTGAAATACTCAGACCCGACCCGTCCATCATTCCGCCGCCATCGGTTTCGGTGCCGCCGGCACCACCTGCGCGTCACGGATCGCCAGCGTCGCCTTGATCCGCCCCTTGCGTCCGTCCTCGTAGGTGACCTCGGTCTCGGTGTAGATGCTGTCCGAGCCGTCGTAGAGCGCGCCCAGCAGATCGGCGTATTTCTCGGCGATGATGTTGCGGCGCACCTTGCGGGTGCGGGTCAGTTCGCCATCGTCGGCGTCCAGTTCTTTGTGCAGCACGAGGAAACGGTGGATCTGGCAGCCCGAGAGCATCTCATCCTCGGCCACGCTGGCATTCACCTCCTCCACATGGTTCTGGATCATCTCCAGCACCTGCGGATGACCGGCCAGTTCCTGATAAGAGCCGTAGGCGATGTTGTTGCGCTCGGCCCAGTTCCCCACCGCCGTCAGATCGATGTTGATGAAGGCGGTACAGCGATCGCGGCCATTGCCGAAGACCACCGCCTCGAGGATGTTGGGATAGAACTTGAGCTTGTTCTCCACGTATTTCGGCGCAAAGAGTGCGCCATCCGCCATCTTGCCCACGTCCTTGGCGCGGTCGATGATCCGCAGGTGGCCGGTCGCCTCTTCGATAAAGCCCGCATCGCCCGTGGCCACCCAGCCCTCGGCATCCTTGGTCCCGGCAGTGCTGTCGGGGTTTTGATAGTATTCGACGAAGACGCCCGGCGATCGGTAGAACACCTCGCCATTCTCGGCGATACGGATCTCCACCCCCGGTGACGGCACGCCAACGGTGTCCGGGCGCACCTCGTTGTCCGGCTGCTGGGTGATGAACACCGACGCCTCGGTCTGGCCGTAGAGCTGCTTGAGGTTGATGCCAAGTGCCCTGTAGAAATCGAAGATCTCCGGTCCGATCGCCTCGCCGGCGGTGTATCCGACGCGCACGCGGGAAAACCCGAGCGCGTTCTTCAGAGGCCCGTAAATCATGATCTCGCCAAGCGCATATCGCAGCCGGTCGATCATCCCCACCGGCTTGCCGTCGAGCACCTTGGGCCCCACGACCTTTGCGTGGCCGAGAAAATGGTGGAAAAGTCTGCGCTTGAGTGCCCCGGCATCCTCCATGCGGATCATGATCTGCGTCAGTTGCGTCTCGAACACCCGCGGCGGCGCGAAGTAATAGCTCGGCGCGATCTCGCGCAGGTCGGTCATCATCGTGTCGGCGGACTCGGGGCAGTTCACGCAGAACCCGTTCCAATAGGCCTGACCGATGGAAAAGATGAAATCCCCCACCCAGGCCATCGGCAGATAGGCCAGAACCTCCTCGCCCGGCGTCAGGTGATCGAACTCGGACGAGGATTTGGCGGTCTCGATGATATTGCGGTTGGACAACACCACACCCTTGGGCTTGCCGGTGGTGCCCGAGGTGTAAAGCATCACGCAGGTGTCGTCATAACCAAGCGCGTCGCGTCGCCTCTCCAGCTCGCCGATCAGCTCGTCACGCGCCGCCCGCCCTTGATTCTGCACGTGGCTGTATTCGTGCAGCGCCCGGTGGTCGTATTTCCGCATGCCGCGCGGATCGACATAGATCATGTGCTCGAACTGGTGCAGGTCGTCCTGAATCTCGATGACCTTGTCGACCTGCTCCTGATCTGCCGCGATGACGAAGCGCGCGCCGCAGTGCTGCAGCACGTATTCCATCTCTTCCGCCACCGCATCCTGATAGAGCGGCACCGGCACGGCGCCCGCCATCTGCGCCGCGACCATCGACCAGTAGAGCGTCGGACGGTTCCGCCCGATCACCGCCACATGATCCCCCGGCGCCACGCCGAGGTTCAGCAGCCCCAGTGCAAAGGCCTCGATCTCTTCGTGCGTTTCGGCCCAGTTCCAGCTTTGCCAGATGCCGAATTCTTTCTCCCGATAGGCGGGACGGCCTGCATGCTGCCGCGCATTGCGCCGCAACAGGGCCGGAACGGAGCGCAGACCCTCTGCGCCCTCGGACATATAAGCCAAATTGTCTCCTCCCATGGCTCCCGATGCGGTCCGGTTTTCCGGCCTTCCCGCGCCACCTCCTCCGCAGCACGGGACGCGCATGTCGCGAGTCCGCCCCATTAAGGGACCCGCCCACGGTGAGCGTCAATCCTTTCGTGATCTTTACCTGAATCTAACGAATTCTATCAGAGGTCGTCCTCTGCATAATGCTCGGCACCCCGCGAACGCCGCAAAGCCGAAAGAGCCTTGGCATGTGCCCCTCCCCTGTCTTTGATCACCCCGATTATCTGCGCCTCGAAGACACAGATGTTGGGCTTCCGCCTCCTCAGTCAGAGCCGGACAATTCGAGTTCTGCTGGCCCGGCGTAGAGGGGCAGTGCGCCCCCCTGCAGGCGCTCGTTATGGATGAGGGCCCTGCGGACGCGATGGACGCTCAGCACGCGCGCCCTGCATCGAGGACGGCGTTCGCTGGACGCGAGGCGACCAGTCTGGCGCATCGGTTTCGGTATTTTTGGGAGGATCGTTTTTGAGAGATACGGTTATGTTTGTGTGGATTTTACTAGGTTTGGCG
>NZ_JBSWYX010000046.1:0-11104 GCF_056161345.1 Salipiger sp. ABF4_146
TCTTGTAGGTCGGCTTCGGAGGTCTGCTCATGCTGCCCGGCTAGCATGCTGGATTCACGAGATGAATCCCCTAGATTTGCGCAACAACGCCCCTAAGATAGGCCAAAGAGGCAGGGGATCAAAAGGGAGGGGTCGCGCAATGCCCATATACTGCGCAGGGCACCGTGGCTTTCACCCCGCCTGCATCGACGCACCCGCGGCGTAGATTGCCAGCCTCTGTGGCGGTGGCTAAGACTTCGGCACGCTTGGCAATTCGCCGTTCCTGTCCCGCTCACCCGAAAGGACCGTCTGACGTGACCCATCACGCGCTCGACTTCACGAGCCTCACCCCACGCGAGGCCTATAAGGTCATGATCGGCACCATCGTGCCGCGCCCGATCGCTTGGGTCACGACGATCTCTCCCGACGGCGTGGTCAACGCGGCACCATACTCCTTCTTCAATTGCCTGTCCGCCGATCCGCCCATCGTCGCGCTGGGGGTCGAGAACAAGCCCGACCGCAGCTTCAAGGACACCGCCTACAACATCCGCATGACCGAGTGTTTCACCGTCAATATCGTCGATCGCGCCAATGTCGCCCCGATGGCGGCGACCGCGGCGGGTTTCGGCCCGGAGGTGGACGAGGTCGAGATGGCGGGTCTGGCCTCGGTGCCCGGCGAGAAGGTGGCCTGTCCGCGCATCGCCGAGGCCCCCGTGGCGTTCGAATGCCGCCGGTATCTGGGCATCGAGGTCAGCTCGGCGCGCGAGATCATTCTCGGGCAGATCGTCATGGCGCATGTGCGGCAGGATGTGATTGATCTCGAAACCTATTACTCGGATCACGCCAAGCTCGACGCTATCGGCCGCATGGGCGGCAACGGCTATGCGGGCACGCTGGACTATTTCGATCTGCCGACCCCCTCGGCAGACGAGGTGCGGGCCAAATCCAAGACGCGGGGCTGATGCTGCAAAGAAGCCGGCGCAAACGGCCTCCGCAGCCGGGCAAGGGGATCCCGGCTGCGGAACCCCGGGGCCTTTCAGGGAGGCGGGAAATGCCCCGGTTCCCGGAAGAGAGGGGACGCGCTCATTGCCCGACGATCTCGCCTTTCAGCGAGTAGCTGATCATCAGCACGTCCTTGCGGGTTTGCTCGTCGATCCCATGCGCATCCAGCGTCAGCATGATGTCGTCGATCGCGGCCATGTACTCGCCGTCGCCGATGTTCATGCCGCGATGCGCCTCCGGCATGCTGCGCCCGCTGTAGGTTTCGGGACCGCCGCTGCCCGCACCGAAGAAGTCGCACAGATGCGCTTTGGCGGTGTCCAGATCCTCGGGCATCTCGCGGTAGGGCAGAAAGCGGGCGCTGATCACCGGGTTCTTCATATGCGCGTCGATCACGTCATCGACCAAGGCGCGAATGCCACTCTTGCCGCCGAGCCTCTCGTACAAGGTCTTTTCCATCTCCATCTCCATCTCCATCTTTGCACCCGGTGACGGGCTATAGGCGGCAGGCGCGGCGGATACGTCACGCCTGCCGAGGCTTCACTGCGCGGCCGCCGCCGCCTCCTGAGGCTGGATGTTGTGGTTGACCCGGAACAGGTTCGACGGATCAAAGCGCGCCTTCACCTCGCGCAACCGCGCAAGATTTCCGCCATAGGCCTCGCCAAGCCGTTCTGGCTCGTCGTCGGGGATGAAATTGACGTAGACGCTGGGCGCTGCACCCGCCGCCGTGGCGTTGAACAGGCCGCGCGCCCAATCGATGCAGGCGGCGTCCTTGGCAGCGTCGTCCCAACGGGTGTGCACGTTCATGGTGAAATGGCTGTCACGCTGCGGGAACGCCGTGGCTTCGGGCGCAACCCGCGCCATGGCGCCGCCCACATGGGCGATAAACACCTCGCACTGCGGATCGGGCAACGATTTGACCGCATCCAGTATGGCCGAGATCGTCGCGTCCTCGAGCGTCAGGAAATCCCGGCTTTTCCAGTAATTCCGCGCGCCGGGGGTAAGCAGTGGATCGAAGGCCGCTTGCCAGCCGACAAAGGGATGCGGGCTGATGACGTCGACGATGGGATCACCAAGCGCCCGCAACTCGCGCATGGCCGCTTCGCCCTCTGCCATGTCACCCGCGTAGCAGGCGGCGAAGATCAGAACCTCGCGACCGTGCCAATCCTCGGGCAGAAAGGGCAGGGGCGGCGCCTTGCGCAGCACCGACCAGATGGTCAACTCGTCCGGGGCCGCATCGCACAGCTCGCGGAACTTCGGCAGCAGATCTTCGGCCGCCTCCAGCGGATGGATCACCAGCCCCGAAAGAACCTCCGGCCCCACCGCATGCAGGCGGAACTCGAAGGAGGTAACGACGCCGAAATTACCGCCGCCGCCGCGAAGCGCCCAGAACAGATCGGGGTTCTCGGTCGCGGAGGCCTGCAGGATGCTGCCGTCGGCGATCACCACTTCGGCGGAGAGCAGGTTGTCGATGGTCATGCCGTATTTGCGGGTGATCCAGCCAAAGCCGCCGCCCAGTGTCAGGCCCGAAATACCGGTTGTGGAGTTTACGCCGACGGGCAGCGCCAGCCCATGCACCTGCGTCTCCCGGTCGACGTCGCCAAGGATCGCGCCCGGCTCGACCCGCGCCGTCCGGGCGACCGGGTCTACATGCACAGAGCGCATGAGCGACAGATCAAGCATGAGGGTCCCGTCCTCGACCGCCAGACCGGCGATCTGATGGCCGCCGGCGCGCACTGACATCCGAAGACTGTTGTCACGTGCGAAATTCACCGCGCTTTGAATGTCCGAGGTGCCCAAGGCGCGGATCACCATGCCGGGCTTGCGATGATGCATCGCGTTCCAGATCGCCCGCGCTTCGTCATAGCCGGGCTCGCCTTCAAGCGCCGTGCCGCCGCGCAATGCAGCGTCCAGCGCGGCGTGATCGTCTGCGGTGATCTTTCGTGTCGAGCCGTTGAGCCCGTTGAGTTCTATCCCTGCTGGCATGATGTCCTCCGCTTGTCTGACGCGGCGACCACCGGGCCGCCGCCTTGTCTCGAAGAGTCCGTCGCCCGCAAGAGCGACTGATCAAAGCATGAAGACAGGTGGAGTCGCCGACCAGTGGCGGAACTGGACCTGCCGGTTCAGTTTCTGAACTGGATACAAAAAGCTGCATGTAAGCTATACTGATGGCACCGAGGGAGGGTCGCATGTCGAATGCCAGCTACTTTCAGTTCTGCCCGGTGGCCATGGCCGCCGAAATCCTGTGTACACGATGGACCATGGTGCTGGTCCGCGAGCTTGTCGCGGGATCGACCCGTTTCAACGATCTCAGGCGTGGTGTTCCACGCATGTCGCGCTCGCTGCTGGCGCAGCGTTTGCGAGAGCTGGAGGCCGCCGACATCGTCGAACGGCGTCCGGTGCCGGGAACGCAGAATGTCGACTATCTGCTGACGCCGGCGGGCAAGGATTTGCTGACCATCGTCGAAGCCTTTGGCATCTGGGGTCAGAAGTGGGTGAAATCCGAACCGTCGCTGGAGCGCCTCGACGTCTCGTTGCTGATGTGGGACATGCGGCGCAATCTCGATCCCAGTCCGCTGCCGCCACGGCGGACGGTGCTGAATTTCCTGTTTCCGGATCTGCCGCAATCGAAACGCGCATGGTGGCTGATCGTCGAGCCCAATGGCGCCGTCGACCTGTGCCTTGCCGATCCCGGTTTTGAGGTCGACCTTTTCGTCACCACTGATCTTCGGACCATGACGGAGATTTGGATGGGATTGTCCACGGCGCGGCAGGCGGCGGAGAAACTCGAACTGGATGGTCGGCGCGACATAGCGGAAACCATGCAGCAATGGCTCGGGCTCAGCCCATTTGCCGCGCAGAAAAAACTGGTGTCCTGACAGCCCGGACGCGTTGCGGGCGAGGGCGGCAATAAAAACCGGATGGATTTTCCGCTGCGCCTGATACGTCCAAAAATACACGCATTGCGGTATTTAATTTAACGACTATCAACCTATGCGTACAAGCGTTTTGCACGAAGGGTTGGCCCCTACGTCAAGAGTTAGCTCGCATAAGTAAGATTATGTTAATTTTATACACTGAGCAAAGCGAGCGCTTTGCGAGTGAACCTCTGCTGCGCGCGCTCAAACTTGACCGCGACCATCTTCTTTTGAGGCTGTCGCATGTCTTTCCTCAGCGAAGATCACGCCCTTTGTGTTCTTACGGCGCAGCGTGAGGAAGTAGAGGATCACGATCATGACCGAGGGAAAACCTAGGTACGCGAGCACGATCACAGGCAGGCTTGCATCCGCGAGCCAGAGAATGACACCGGCCGCGACGCCAAAAAGACCAAAAAGGCAGGCGATCACAAATCCCCCGCCAGCAACGACCGGCTTCTCCTGCCTTGTCTCGGACTTTCCGTTATTCATGCGCTCCCCTCTGTGCCGCAAGAATGAAAAGCAAGGAAATTAAGAAATATCAAGATTTGAAAATTCGTCAGTATATCCTCAAGCGTATATCAGATGCATGGGGCAATAAAGGCAGTTTCAAGGTCATTGAAAATAAGCCGCATCCAATTTGGTGGAAGGCGCGACATTGCGAACGTTTCTAAGAAGATACGGCTTCGATTGCCAATCAATCAAAACCGCTCCCGACAGCGCCAAGGGGCCTGATATCTCGGCTTCAGCCACCAAAGCTGCTGCGCGCACCGCCTGTGCGACCGAACCCGCCACGCGAGGCCACGCTGGCACGGGTCATCGGTGCTTTGCCTGCGGTGGCCGGCGGTTTCGAGAACATGCTGGTTCCCAGCTTGGCGCGTCCGGAATTGCTGGAATAGGTGCTGGCTCCGGTGGCATTGGTAAAGCGCCCGCCGGGCGTCCGATACAGCGGCTGCGACGCGGCAAGCCCCGAGCGGCCACCCAGCATATTGCCCATCAGGTAGCCCGCCAGCAGCGGCATGAAGATGCCGCCGGACCCGCCCTGAACCTGTTGGGCCTCGCTGTCGCAGGCGCCTTCGCCATGCTGCTCTTCGCACACTTGCAGGCTGTCATAGCGCGGCGCCGACTCCACATGCAGGGTCTCGGCCTCTTCGAACGCGGTATCGCACTCCTGAGCCGAGAACATGCCGCCGTTGATCGCGGCGCTGCGACAGCTTTCCAGATCGGGAAAGGCCTGCGCGTCAACCTGCTCTTCGCGGCAGCCGGCAAGGCTGAACGAAGCGGCGCCGACGATCGCCAGCGCGACGGTTCTGGAACGTTTTCTCATCGGTGTCTCCCGGTCGTGTCGGATGTCAGTCTCGAATGAAATGCGGCTTGAAGCGCGACAGGTCCTGCGTGATGCGCGCCCGGTCTTCGCGAAGCCCGATACCGGCGCAGCTTTCGCCGATCACCCACGCCCCGACCACAGGTCGGAAGCCGTCGAACACCGGCAGCGGATGATAGGCTTGTACGATGCGCGCGTGGCCCTCATAGCCCCCATCCGGGGCCGCCTCCAGAACCTCGCCCTGCTGCATGATACGCACCGACGCGCCCTCGCGCGAAAAGATCGGCTTGGTCACGTGGCCGGCCTGCAGGGTCTCGGCAGCGCGCGAGATCAGCGGATCGTTCGCCGCGCCCCCGGCCAGCGCCCCGGCGACCTCGTCCTCGAAAAACGCCGGCAACAGGTTCGGATGGCCCTCGAACATGCGCCAAAGCACCGGCAGCAGCCCCTTGTTCGACAGCACCGCCTTCCACGCCGGCTCGAGCATCAGGCAGCCGGCGGTGCGCAGGTGCTGGGCATAGTCGTCCTGCAGCAGGTCTTCCCACGGATAGAGCTTGAACAGCGTGCCGATCACCCGGTCCTCGGCGTCTAGGAACTGTCCGTCGGTGCTTATCCCGAGCTTCTCCAGATCGCTGTAATGCGCGCCAAGCTCGGCTTCTCGCGCCGCCCAGCCCATGGTTTCGACCGTGCCGTAGTCCTCGGCATTGCCGCCCGCGGCGGTGAAATGCAGGTCGGTGCCCGGCTCGAACAGTGCCCGGAAACGGTCGACCAAGGCCTCGTGGATGCCGTTGAACTGATCGTCGCCGTCGCGCAGAACTCCCGCCGCGATCTGATCTTCCAGCCAGAGCCATTGGAACGACGCGCTTTCATAGAGCGAGGTGGGCGTATCGGCGTTGTACTCCAGAAGCTTGGCGGGCCCCTGCCCGTCATAGGCAAAATCGAACCGCCCGTAGATTTCGGGATCGCCACGCTGCCAGCTTTCGGCGACAAGGTCCCAATGCTCGGCCGGAATGCCGAGCCGGGTCATCAGCTCTTCGCTGGCGGTGATCGCGGCAGCGGCCTCGCGGCACATGCCGTGCAATTCGGTGGCGGGATCCTCCAGATCGTCTTCGATCTGGCGCAGGGTAAAGCGATAGGCCGAGCTTTCGTCCCAATAGGGTTCGCCATGCATGTCGGCAAAGCTGAAGCCCAGCTCTTTGGCCTTGTCGCGCCAGCCGTCACGCTCGGGCAGATTGATCTTTTCCATCGCCTCCTCGGGGGCCGTTTCCACCCTCCCCTTGCCAGAGACGCTCGGGGAACTGAAGGGTGGATCGGCCGGTCGTGCATATATAGGGGGCGCGGCGTGGATTTTGAATTGCTTGGCCGCGCCGCCGCGCCAAGCTGACGCAGCGGCACGAGGCAGTAATCACTCGGGGCGTTCTTGCAGGCGCAGCACGGTCACCCCGGCGGAATTGGTCAGGCTCAGCAGGTTGCCGTTGCGCACATACCCGGCGGCCTGTTCCAGCGCCGCGACCATGTCCTGATCAAGCTTCATGCGCGGCTCCGGGCAGGCCCGGCGCGTTCCCGCAAGAGGCTGCACGAAGCTGATCGTTCCGGCGCCGATCTCGGCTCGCCCGGTGAACCGATTGCAGCCGCCGTACATCGAAAAGCCGCCATCCTCGGCAAAGGCGATGCTGGGCGGATCGTCGGTCACCAGCAGCCGCCCGCCAATTTCGGAGGCGGCCCAGTCCACGCCGGTGATCCGCGCCGGAGCGCTTGCGGTGTCGGCCACCGGCGCCGGAGCGATCTGTTCGAGCACGATCTCGGGCCGCTCGGGGGCGCCGCGGGTCAGCGCGGCATGAGATGTGGTGGTGCGCAGGACTGTGGTGTCTCCGGACATGACCTTGGCGGAAACAACGTAGCTCATCCGCGGGTCGATCTGGCTGTCGTCATAGGGCAGCCGGATCTGCGCTGGCAGGGTCTCGATCCGATAGCGGCGCTCAGCGATGACGGTCGACGGCGCGTCGGCGCGCGACACGTCGAGCAGCGAAACCTCGAGCATCTCTCCGGCGGGCAGGCTGGCGCCCTCGGCCAGCCGGACAATCACCGGAAGATCAACGGTCTCGGCCATCAGCGGCGCTCCTCCCAAGGCGAAAAGCAGGCTGGCGAGGCCGAACCGGCGGGCCAGACCTTTCAGGCAGTTCATCGTGTATCTCCTTGTCAATAATCGCATTTATGAAATCTGGTGGTGCCAGAACAGCCGTGGCCCTACGCGTGGGCGGGGTTGACGCCATGATGGCCCATGCCCGCTTTGCGGGCAAGCGGCGCGCCGCCCAGTCTGTCAGTGCTGCCCGCCAATCCGCCTGTCGCTTCGGCCTCTCAGCCATGCCGATTTCCCCTGCCACACCAATACCATGAGGCCCATTGCAGGGGCGACGTCTGGCAATCGCTGTGCTAGGCTCGGCGACGATTGAACTGCCGGTGGTGCGCGCCGCCGGGCTTTTGGATTTGTAGAATCAGGGATTTTCGATGGCTCCGCACGCACGCACCGCGCGATTTGTCACAACCTTCATGATGGCGCTCGTCGGTGGGCTGCTGTTCTTCGCCTTCCTCTACGAAGACGCCGTGGCGCTTGGCCCGGACCGCGCCCTGGCCGAACCGCGCGGCCTGCAGATACGCTATCTGCTGGCCATGGTTCTGGGCGGCGCGCTGTCGGGCTGGCTGCTGTCGGGGCTTTACGGTCGCCGTGGCATTGGCGGCTGGCTGCTGGCGCTGCTCGGCGCGATCTTGGCGCTGATCGTGGCGGGGCTCTTCGGCAGTGCCGCGGGCCTGCTGCCCGACATACTGCGGCAGGGCTGGACCGGCGCCGACCTGATCCCGATCCTCTTTGGCGCGCTGGTGCTGCCCTTGTCGTTCGCCGGGGCGCCGCTGCTGCTCGTGGGATGGCTGGTGCTGAGCCTGCTCACCCACCTCTGGGCGGCCCGCGCGCGCCGGGGGTGATCCCCGGGTTCGGCAACAAAGAAACGGCAGCGGAGAATCCCCGCTCCGCTGCCGCTGGCGTGACCGGCCTGCGCGACCGGAACACGCCGCGGCGGGCTGTGAGGGCGCCCGCCGCCGTGTCGCGATGTCCCGGTTTACTCGCCGGGGGTCACGCGGCTGATGTGGTCACCGCTTTCGTCCTCGGCGCCGCGGCTTTTGTTGACGAGGTAAACACCGCCGTCCGCAGCCGCGATCACGTGGTTGGGGAAGCTGCCGATCTCGGTCTTGGCAACCACCTCGCCATCGGGCGACACGGCGACCAGCGAGTCCGAGCCACGCACCGCCACCCATGCCAGATCGTTCTGCGCATCATAGGCGATGTTCAGCGGGCCCGAGCCGACCGGCACATCGTGCAGGGCTTCGCCCGTTTCGGCGTCGATGATCAGCAGGTTGTCGGTGTTCATCCCGCTGGTGAAGATGCGGTCCGTCTCGGGATCATAGGCCACGCCGATGGTGCGCTTGGACAGCGGCAGCGCGTGCACGGCGCTCTGGCTGCCCGTCGCCAGATCCACCTCGGCAACCTCATCGGTGGTCAGGCTGACCACGTAGAGCGTCTGGCTGTCATCGTCGATATGCATGCTGGCGGTGCCAAAGCGCTCGCCGCGCTTGCCCGAGGACAGTTCGATCGGCGCCAGTTCTTCAAGCGTCTCGCTGTCGAACACGTGGATCATCGGTTCGAAGGTCGCGGTGACATAGACCTTGCCGTCGAGCGCCAGCGCGTCGCGCGGATGCGGTACGGCGCCAGCCTCGAACTGCTTGATCAGCGACAGGTC
The DNA here is from genome assembly GCF_056161345.1 of Salipiger sp. ABF4_146. NCBI lineage: Bacteria > Pseudomonadati > Pseudomonadota > Alphaproteobacteria > Rhodobacterales > Roseobacteraceae > Salipiger > Salipiger sp. ABF4_146. The sequence goes on from NZ_JBSWYX010000046.1 coordinate 9,006, forward strand.
ATCGGCGCTGTAGACCGCCACGGTGTTCTGCCGGGTGTTGGTCACCCAGACCTGCCCCTGTGCCTCGTCGACACCCACGCCATACACCGCGAAGACACCGCCATCACGCCCGTCCGCGCGGTCCGGCGCCTCCTCGGGCGTCACTTCGGCAAGCACTTCCAGCGTCTCGGGGTCGAGCTTCAGCAGCTTGCTCTCGGTCACCGGCGGGCGACCGACGGCAGAGGTCACGTACAGCGCGTCCGGCGTTTCGGCCACCTGATACAGCCCGGGGGCCAGTTTCTGCGAGGTCACGTTCAACGCGCCGCTGTCCGGCAGATCGGGCGAGACCTTGAGGTCGAAGGTCATCGCAAAGGCCGGATCGGCAATCTCTGCCACCACTGGGTAAAGGCCCGGCTCGGCGCCTTGCGGGATCTGCACCTGCGCCGAGAAACCGCCCTCGTCGTCGACGCTGACCGCCTCGCCGCCGTTGAGCGCAACCCCGTTCTGCCGCAGCACGACCTGCTGGCCCGGCACAAAGCCGCGGCCATTGATCATTGCGGTGGTGCCGGCGGTGATCGGCGCCCGGTTCTCGCCAGAGGCGGACACGCCGCCCTGAAAGCCTTTGGCAAGGCCGGTGAACGGATCGGAAAGCGCAGCGCCGGCCATCAGCGCGGAAAGCGCGAGGCCGCAGACGCCGGTGCGGAGTGCCGTGGCGAGAGACATGAGTGTGCTCCTTTGGAGGCGGCCGGGGGCCGCGGGAATATCGAAGGGCTGGCTCGGGCGCGGCGCCGTGGCTCTGCGGCGCGGGTGCGCGCAGTTGCCACCTGCCTAGAATGGCCGACTTTTACAGTCAAGTATTTGCCGCCACTCCTGACAGCCCCGTGATGGCGGCCGCGCCGCTGCGGGAACCCGCAGGCGGCGCGGATGATTGACGGATTGTCTGGCAATCGGACGACGCGCTTGCTACCCCTGTCCCCGGAGGACGATTCACAGGGAGGAGAATTCATGTCCAAGACCTTTACCGCCGCAGTTGCCGGCGCGCTCTTGCTCGCCGGTGCCGCCAGCGCGCAGACCACGCTGCGCATCCAGACCCACCAGTCGCCGGAATCCGTTGCAGGCCAGCTTGTGCGCGAGTTCGCCGAGCAGGTGGAAACCATGTCGGGCGGCTCGCTCGACCTTGAGATGTTCTACAGTTCCGCCGTCGTCGCCTCGGCCGAGACCTTCGGTGCCGCCGCCAACGGCATTCTCGATTGCGACATGACGAACCCCAGCTACCAGACCGGTCGCAATCCGGCGTTCCAGTTCGTCGCCGACACGATGGGCGGTTACGACACGCCGCTGCAGTACCTCAGCTGGATTTCCGCCGGGGGCGGTCGCGAAGCGATCAACGAGCTTTATCACGCCAATGGCATGGAATTCGTCGGGGCCTACCTTGGCGGGCAGGAATCGATGAACTCCACCGCGCCGATTGCCGGCATCGAAGATCTGCAGGGCTGGAAGTTCCGCTCGCCGCCGGGCATGGAATCGGAGATCTTTGCCGAGCTGGGTGCCACGCCCGTGGTGATGGATTTCACCGAGATCTTCACCGCGCTGGAGACCGGCATCATCGACGGTGCGGACGCCTCGACGCTGGCCAACAACGTCGGTCTGGGCATCTACGACATCGCCAAGCACACCACCTACCCCGGCTTCCACTCGATGAGCTCGGACCATCTGGCGTGCAACAAGCAGGTCTGGGACGGGCTCGAGCCCGCCGAACAGGCGATCCTGCGCGCAGGCGTGGACCAGCTGGCGATGAACCTGATGATGCGCACCATCGTGCAGAACGGCGAAGCGCTGACCGCGCTGCCCGAAAAGGGCGTGACGATCTACGACTGGTCGCCCGAGGACCGCGCCGCCTTCCGTGAGGCCGCGATCAGCCGCTGGGACGTCTGGGCCGAGAAATCGCCCGAGGCCAAGGCCATGGTCGACAGCCACAAGGCCTTCCTCGAGCGCATCGGCCTCGGTCAGGGCAGCGACGGCTGAGCCGACCCGCTCTCACCCCAAGCGCGCGGCCTCGTCCTTCATGTCCTCGATCATCCGCGAGCCGCTGAACGGCGAGCCGGCGATCTGTCCGGTGG
>NZ_JBSWYX010000047.1:0-10741 GCF_056161345.1 Salipiger sp. ABF4_146
GCTCAGCCAAAAAAGATCAGACATGTTCACCGCTCGTTTTCGAACGGTGAATCACGCTCGTCCAACCAAATCAATGGGTCCTGACCCTAAGCGTGATCCAGCCGGGCCATCCAGCACAGCACTATGCGCCTCAGACGGAGTTTGACGGCAACGTCGCCGTCATCGCCGTCGCACTCAAGTCAGGCTTCCGGTATCGCGCCGATCACCCCGATCTTGCCAGCGCGCTGAAGGCCATCGCAGCTGACCCCTTCCAGCACCTAAACGACGCTCACCACCTGCTTAAGAACGGCCGGAAGATGAAGCTGCATCACGTGGCTGGTTACGCTGACGATTTCAGCTACGCCGCCGCGCTTGGCTTGCGGAACATCATCCTCGCTGCGGTGATGCACGACCTCCTGCTTGCGGTAGCGACAGAGCGCATCTCCCAGCGTCTCAAGCAGGGTGTAACGCTCGACCAAGCAGCGCTGCATCGCGCCGTCTTCCTGCATCAGTCGGGCGGCTTCACGCTTGAGCAACGGCTCCGGGACGACCTGGACGAATTCACCAACTGTATCATCGCCGCCAAGCCCTATGGCCCGGCGCTGCGCCGCCTGCTGAAGACGGTGACGTTCATCGTTCGCCTGCACGACAGTGGGAGCGCTGGCCGACTATGTTGACAGGTGACTCCTTCCTCTTTGCTGCCCGGAACCTGCTGGGCGAGGCGACAGACGTGTCGCTTGTAGCAGAGGGACGGATCGCCGCCTTCATGCCCTTTATGATTGGGCGTGCCGTAGACCTACCGGAGGCCCTGTCAAAGCGCGACACGCTGCTCTATGGCAGCGCTCGCCGCGCGTTTATCGCCTTCCATCAGCGCAGCAAGTCAGATGGTGACAAGCTGCGTCTAGCCCACTGCTTCATCGTTGCTGACATCATCGCTCGGGATGCGCTCGACTACGAGCTGGCCGATCTGATCGAGGCGGATGCCGATATTCGGTCGCTGCACCTGCCAGCAATGATCGGGGCCGTCTGCCAGACGATACACAGGAACCACAACCTGCTGAAGACGGAGCGCGGCGACCGTGCGATTATGGCGCAAGTTGCCACGTTGGGCCTTGCTGCCAGCCGTTTCCAGACAGCCAAGCGGGGTGCCGTCTGATGGCCCGCCTGCCAAGCAACCCAGCCGGGATGGTCAGCATCACCATTCCCGATACTTGGACGGAGGAGTTCCTAAAGAACACCTACCAGCAGATGCAGGCCGGTTCATTGCAAGCCGCCAAGTCGATCATCAACCAAAAGATCACCAGCGGGCAATTCCAGTCTGACCCCAAAAAGCGGCAAGTCTTTTTGCGTAACCGGGGCCGGGAAACCCGACGTCAGATGGAGACGATTGACTCCCGGTTCTTGCGTATTCCCTACCAAATTCGAGTTGTCGATTTGGAGCAGGGTATTGGCAAGCTGCGCGAGGCGACGCTCGCCGCATACAATATACTCTACCGCCGCGCACCCTATCACAGGGGCACCTATCAGGCTGCGATAACCATTTATTTGAATGACCGGGCGATTACCCCGTCACAGTTCGCGCTTGCAGAGCTTGGTGCTGATGACAGGGTGCTGGTTGGGCCGATGGTGCATTATGCGCTCACCATAGAGCGCGGGTTCGCCCGCAATTACTATACCACCGAAACAATTCCGGGCGGTGTTGTTCGTCCAGTTGCTCGTATGATCCGGCAGCAATTCGCAGGCGAGGTATCTGCCCGTTTTGTGGTGGTCTATGTCGCAAATGTGCCATCCAAAGATCCTGATTGGCGCAATATCCCGCTAATCGAATTGGCCGGACCGGGCCGAATTACCGCGCAGGATGCAAACTTGAGCCGGGGCCGCGCGCAGCGTGTCCGGTCACTTGGGAGGCGCTGACCTATGGCCGACAACCAAAGCGTATCGGAAGTTCTCGTAAGGGTACGGGGCGAAGAGGGTCTCCGCGTCTTGCAGCGCGAGGTCCAAAAGACCCGCACCCAAATGAATCAGCTGAACAGCAGCACGAGCGGCCTTGCCCAGTTCGCCAGTCGCAACTCGTTTGCATTCACCAACATTGCAAACCAGCTGAGTGACATCGCTGTTCAGGCGTCTATGGGCACCAATATGTTCCGGGTGCTCGGCCAGCAGGTGCCGCAAATGGCGGCTGGCTTTAGCGGGCTTGGCGCAGCTATCCTTGTGGTCGGGTCGTCGCTGGTCGGCTTCATCCCACTGCTACAGCAGGTAATCACTGGTGGTGTCGACTTTAAGAAGACGATGGACGACGCCGCTAAAGCAGTTGATGAGCTGCGCTCGGCCACGCGCGCAGCACAGCAGCCGATGGGGCAGTTCCGCAAGGAATGGGGCCAGTTTGCCGATGCGGCGAGGGACTTTGCTGAGCTAGGTGCCAGCCGGGAATTGTTCGAGCTTGGGCGGGCTGTTGACTCACTAGCTGAGGCGTTTGGTGACGTCGACACAACTGCTGATGTGAAGGCTACTATCGACCTCTACCACCAGCTTCTTGCCAACACACAGAACTACAACGATATGCGGCGGCAGGGTCTTGCTGTTGACGGGCTTGTGGAGACCAACAAGCAGAAGCTGTTGGAGACGGAGCAAAGCCTCGCTCGGGCCACCGGCCTGACCGTCGCTCAGGCGCAGGAATACCTCACCATCACCACCGGCATCGAAAGGATGATCGCCAACGGTGAGGTGAGCACCGAGTTCGCCAAGCGTGCTGAGTTGCTGCGCGAACAGCTTTACGAGCAAGGCCGCCTCACAGACGAAATGGAGGCAGCGCTCCTAAAAGCAGTCGATATCACCGGAACGTGGATCGACATTCGGGATGCTACCGAAGACGCTAAGAACGAAGCGAGGGAAGCGGCGAATGCCTACACTGATGCTTCGCTCGCTGTTCGCCAGCTAGCTGCGGCTGCTCAGCAGGCGGCAGCGTGGTCTTCGTCCTTGCGCTCGGCTGCGGCGGGCCTTGCTACTGACACGGTCCGCATGACAGCGGAGATCAATGCGATGGCGGAGGGCATGGACCGCTATGCCGTCAGCACCGCTGGTCGCATTGCAGCTGAGCAAAAGCGTCTCCGGGATATGCAGGGGACGGTTGACCCCATCCAGTTCGATGTGATGACTGCGGAATTCGAGCAGTGGAAAACCGTGCTGCTTGAGGCTGAGGAAGCACAGCGCGCTCACGCCGCTGCCACAGACGCAATGAACGAGTCCCTGCGGGAGACAACCGGCACATCGGGTGGGGGTGGCGGGACAGTACGATCAGCCACAGATGAGCTTGACCGCTTTATCACGTCGCTTGAGCGCTACCGAACCGACGCGGAACAGGCAGTTGCATCAAGCAAGCTGCTCAAAGACAACTTTGCGGTGTTCGGTGGTCAGCTGAACGCGGAGCAGCTTGAGCTATACAATCGGGCCATTGCTGAGCTTGCGGAGACGGCCAACGGTACAGCGGCTGAGCTTGGGGAGTTCGGCACGATCATACAAGACAACTTCACCGGAGCGCTTGGCGGCATCATCGACCAAACGACCTCCGTTAATGACGCCTTTTCCGACATGCTCGACAGTATGCTGAAGGACATGGCGAAGTTTCTGGTCAACCGGAACATGCAATACTTCTTCCAGTTGCTTGCAGGTGGTGGTGGGCTGCTTGGTTCGATCTTCGGGGGAACGGGTGGCTTTGGGGCGATCACGTCGCCGTTCGCTGCACCGTCACCAGCGCCACCGGGCTTGCCATCGCCAGCGCCGCCTATTCCGGCACCCGGCTTCGTGCCCGGCCAGCTGAGCCGCATTGGTCGCGCCAACCCCGGCAACACCATGCCAGCAGCGGCAATGGGGCGCAGCAACGTGAATGTGACGGTCTACAACGAGGCTTCGAATGCCGATGTGCAGGTTGAGGAAGTTACGAACGCCAACGGCGAAACCGACATTCGGATGTACATCAAAAACCTTGTGAAATCTGAGCTTGGAAGCGGCTCGCTCGATCGAACTTTGCAGGCCAATTATGGCATCAGACGGAGACCGATAGGCTGATGAAGAACGGAAGCGACCAACCCACTGCCACACACCGAATAGCGAATTACACGCTCAGCATTGCCTTGCTCGAGCCCGGTGATCGCATCGTCTCCGGCCCTGCTCAGATTCAGGGACTTCGGGTGACGGGTACGCCGTATCACCGCCCCGAGTTTGCTCCGGGCACGATGGCTGTGCCGATGGAGACGGGGCTGCACGGCCTTGCAGCGCATCACCTAGTGGAGATCACGCGACGTGTCCCTGCCAAGCAAGCGGCCAGCTACACCAGCAGCGGCCGTATGCGGCCCCCGAAAGACGTGCGATCTGAACGGAGGCAGGCATGACGGCAAGTGATGAACGCTTGGGTGCGCCGACGCTGACGGCGCTGACGCCCAACCTGCACCGGCACGAGCTGGGGCACGTCTTGCGGGCGGCGCGCAGTGGCGTCGAGTACCCGTATTACGCCCCGCGTCGTTGCAGCGACGGCGGCAGTGGTGCTATCGTGTTCTACTTTCCGAAGGGGCCAGCTGATCCAGCTGACAAGCCAGTCATCGCCCTTGCTGGCGTTGCAATGACGGCGGTGGTCGACACGCGCCTCTATCATCCTGCCGCTGCACCTCTTGCCGATCCACACGCCGTTATCGAAACGATCAAGCCGATACAGACCTGCAACAGCGACCTGCGCACGGCCAGCAGCCTCAGCAGCGAAGACTTCACGCGCCTGTTCAGGCAGGAGTTCTTGCTTTGCTACGCTGCCGCGCGCAGCACCGCAAACCGCAATGAGTTTGAGCAACTAGCCAACAGGATCAGCGCCGGGGATACGCTGCCGTTTTTCGATGGCGACAAGCTGTCAGCCGCGCTCCAGCAAGCAGACGACCTTGCGCAAGCGCTGACGGCCCCCGGTGCGTTTGATTTTGCGCGAGAGAGCCAGTGTGCTGCGGCTCTCGCTGCGGTGATGGCACTTCCCCCTATGAGGCTAGCCGAGTGCCTAGTGCCGCGTGATGCTATCCCTGACGCGCCGCTGCGCTGCATGGCAGAGGGAGTGGTTGACTGATGCCCTTCACCCACAAGTTCGACCCCGACAGCCGCATCGGCAAAGTCATGCTCCTGCTGGCACGCCCGGAAGGCGCAACGCTGCGCGAAATCGCTGCCGCATACGACCGCCCGCTCATGCCAGACGCGCAGGTCATCCGGAAAATCTTGCGCGAGCAAGTGTGCAGCACTCACCGCGTCAAGCTAGAGGTCGACCTCCGCAGCCAGCGCGTTCGCACACCGGACCATGTCTGCGTCAAAGGTGTGGCTAGCTTGGCAGAGCTCATCGTTTCCGGATCGGCAGTCGAAGCCGACTTCACGCTGCGCACGGCGTACACCGAAGTCTTAGGCCCGGACGATAACCCTGCCGAGCAGGATCGACGCCGCACCCATATTCAGCGCCCGGACAGACGGGCGGTCGGCTAGTAGGGGCCCCACAATGACCACCGCAGCAAGTCCGGCCACTCTTATCCCCGCCGACGCCAATGCAGCCGGCAGCGCAGTCGGCGCAGCGCCTCACAATTACAGCAACGCCGACCTGCGGGATGCCATGCCGTCAGACCCGGCCACCGCCATGCAGTTCGCCGCCGCAGCGCTTGCCGCTTGCCACGCTGCGCGCTCGTACGACTGGAAAGGTCTGGATGACTTGCGGAAGCGCCTGACCACTGCACTCGATGCGAAGAAGAAGGTCGTCAGTGCTGGCAGCACGATAGACCGTCTGCCAGGTCGTCCGGGCATCACGTTCCAGCTTGGCGTAACAACGTCGGCAGGCGTTATGCGCTTGGAGACGTTGCTGCCCGATTGACCGTGCCTCGCCGCAACGACAGGAAGCTCGGTTGGTACGAGGACGCGACGGGCTTCCCCGTACGGCTGCGGCGCGCGACCGGCAAGCGGCTCGGCCTCACTCCTTGCGGCGACCCGAACAAAGGCGCGCGGCTGTACTATACCGAAGACGGTCAGCCAGTGCGCTGCTTGCCGGTTTAGGCGCGTGAGCGCGGGCTGATCTATGCGCCGGTCTACCGCAAGCGTCAGCGCAAGGTATCATCGCAATGATAGCTGGGCGCCCACACGTCAATGCAGGCGCCCGGTTGATTATCCCCGAAGACCGCCAAGCGAGGGGTAGTTCGCTAGAATATTGGCGAGTGGTGTGTAGGGCATCCCGAAGCCAAGGTTCAGCACCGCCCTCATGCTCTCTGGGTCGTCAACGTGCCCGCGCACTGCGTATGGTTGCTTGTCACATTCCAACACGAAGAGCAGGTCCGACCGTAAGTCGAGCAAGCCAGCGCTCAGGCTATCTGCTAGCTGGTCAGCGGTCTTGTGGCTTTGCAAGTAGGTGTTGGAGGTCAGGTCCTCCCACGTATCACCGCCAAGCGCTTCCCTGCGGATGCGCGTGACCAGTTCGGTCCAGCGGAGATCATAAGTCGCGTCTCGTTTGAGGCGAAAGTTTACTGAGTAAATAGGCATTTTTGCCATCCATGGTTAGGTTGGCCAGCTGCTTGACTTACTCAAAGCCCCAAGCATAAGCTTCGGGCTGGAGAGAGTTGAGTTTTCCGCCGCAGCCGGTCCGAAAAGGCAGCGGAACCCGGATCAGACTTTCCGTGCTGCCTCGATTTACCAGATCGAGGCAGCGCATCTAATTTACCGAGCGTCTCCAACATGAGACACGCCACTCCCTGAAGCGTCAAGGCGGTTTGGCGAGCGGCAGGCACAAACCCCCTATATCTTGCGTCACTACGCAATATATTGTGCCCTAGTTATAATGTTGCTCAACATGTGGCGTGAGTTCTGGCGCGTATGGGACATTCGGGGCGGCGTGAAAGTGTTCGGATAGAGCGAATCCCCCCAACTGATCCCCGCTGAGAGAGCGCGAGACTCGCGCGAGTCGCTATGCTGATCTACGTGGGGCTGGGGTTATGCATGAGGCGCAGCAAGGGCTTTATCGCGCGCCTCTCGCGGGCGGGGTATATCGGGAAGCCGCAAGTCATGGCGTGCCGGGTGTAGGAACAGAAAGCTATAAAGGGCCTCGTAGTGGCATTTTGCCATCATCTACCAAAACCCCAACTGCAGATATTGCGAAGGCGAGTTCATCCCGCCACTACTGCGTGTGAATTTGTTTGGGGGTGATAGTGAGAGTCTACATCGCGAATTTCGGTCGGCAGAACTATGAGTGGCCGATTTGCCAAGACCGAGGGACGGTCGCCACGATGAACGCTGTAAAAGTGCAGCATTTCTGGGAAACAGGCGACCGAGAGAGCTACATCCAAGACAGAATGGCAAACGACCTTACGGCAGCGGGCCAGAAGCCAACACGATCAACCGCATCAAGATGGTTCAACCTAATGACCTATGTCGCGGAGACTTCAGGCGACATATGGATCCACAGGGACGGTGGCGAGCTTTGGTGGACGACATCGCGTCCTGAGGCCCCGGAATTCTCGACCAAGATCGAACCGATTGAACGGGGACGCGAGGTCGTGGTCTGCCACAAACCATGCGAGCCATGGTCGAACAAGTCGAAGTCGGGGGTGACTCTTCGGTGGAATGAACTTCACCCCAAGGCGAAGGACTTCTTGTCGACCGAGGCGACGATGCAGTCCCTAAGCGAGTCTTACCGAGACTACGCCATAGCGCTCATCAACGGCGACCTTCTAGACGCTTGGCACGAGACAGAGCTTTGGAAGAGTCGAAGCGAAAGATCGAAGAATGGTTTCGAAGCCGTAAAGCATGGGGGACAAGTCGAGAAAATCGCATACCAGCGCGCACATGAATTGTTCAGCGTAGCAGAGGCGGCCGAGCGGATGACCAATACCGCGATCAAGACGACCAACTACTCGAATGGGCAAATCGTGGACAAGGTGGTTAAGAAGAAGGACCTCGGCTTCGCCACAAAGGTTGCGATGCAGGATTATATCGTCGCACTGATCGGCGCTCAGGACTATCGATGCGAGCTGACCGGGCTACCGCTAGAACTAGATGAAAAACACGGCGATCCGGAGATGTTTGCCTCGCTAGACCGTATTGACAGCGACGGCCACTACGCGCCGGGCAATCTGCAAGTTGTTTGTCGTTTTGCCAACCGGTGGAAAGGTGCCTCGAAAGACGAAGATTTCCGAAGGGTGCTTGGCATCTTACAATCTGCGGCTGTGGCGTGATCGGCACCATCGTAGATTTTCGATGGCCCAGGGTTTTCTGAATGGCCCAGATTGGGGCAAGTAAACGACAACCGTCGTTTTGATCCGAGTGCCGCATGCCGTTTTCGCAAGAGCAGCTGAACGAAATCTATAGGGGCATTCGGCACGCTTTAGTAGCGACCACGATCAGCGAATATGACCGGAAGTTCCTGCGCGATATGCAGGCGAAGCTGAACCGCTTCGGACCGCAGACACGCCTGAGCCAAAAACAGTATCAGCGCCTCATGTGCTTGACTGGGGCTGGACGCTCGGCATCAAGCGGACCACCCCAGTTCAGGCGGCAGCCTAGGCGAAGGGCGAGGATGCCCGGCCTGCGGCAGGTTCTCGGCACCCTTGCGATCATCCTCTTCGGCGCTGGTGTCGCTGCCTTTCAGGCGACAGAGCGGTTTCCAGAATACGTTGGTCCGGTTGTAAGCCTAACGGCTACCGAGACGATTACGGGGCGCGTCACGCACGTCCGCGATGGCGACACGATCGAGGTGTCTGGCGTGCCCATTCGCTTTGGCTCTCTGGACTGTGCGGAGATGGACACCGCAGAAGGGCGGCGCGCTAAGGCGAAGATGCGTGGCCTCGTCGTGGGTGAACGCCTCACGTGCCATCTGAACGGGCGTACCAGCTACGACAGGAAGATCGGCAGTTGCCAGATGAGGGATGGGCGTGATCTGGCCGCGGTAATGATCCGTGAAGGGTACTGCACACGGTACTGGTGATCGGGGAGTATGCTCAAGGGCCTCCCGCAACCACCTTTGGTTTCAACCGTGCCTTTTTATGAGTGCCGAGAGGCGTCCCTAGATACCCACGTGAATAGTTGTTCCTCTTGACTTCTTCTATCTACGGAGAAATTGAAATTCTCATCATGAGGAAGTGAAGGCTATTTGCAATTGCTAGAAGGATGAAGGCCCATGAAGTAAACTTCACAAATTTCTCAAGATCTGACCAGGAGGTGAATATATAGTTATATCTAGGGATTATTGGGTCATATATTGAGAATTCTGAAGGGACTCCGCGGACTTCCTCCTCAAACTCAATTTGCCGCGTCTTCCATAGCAAGGTTGCTCTTCCAGCATTGAATAGGAGTGACAAGATGAAAACTAGGAAGGACCAGTGGAAGATAAATCCAGCTTCCCAATTTTTCCCGCCATTGTAAATAAAGCGAAGAACGGCGGTTAGCAAAGAAATGCTGGTTTCGTCTGGTTCTCCGAAGAACCGTGCTTCGGACCACCTTTTGGCGAGGAACCATACATAAGGAAATAGGAATGCGATAAGAGCTCCCAAGTGCACCCAGCGAGAAAACCCGCTGTAATTTCTGCGCAGGGATGCAATATCGTCCTCGATAATCATTCCCATTCGTGATCCTACTGATAGGCCGCCGTAGTTATCCAGAAAATCCAAGGAATATTTATTAATGGAGGTTCCTGAAACGGTGGCCTTATCGAAGCGAGTACTGGTATCCATCCTGCATTGCAAAAGTTCTGCACCATCTAAGGCGCACTCAGTGAAGTTTGCACCTGAAAGGTTGTTTCCAGACAATCTCGACCCAGACAGGTCGCTTCTGGAAAAGTCTGCGTCACGGAGGTCGAAGCGGCTAAAGGTTACGTTGTCAAATTTAGAAGAGTTTATTTTAGTCGACATTGGTTTTGACGCGTTTAAAAAATAACTTTCGCCGCGACATTCGGTGTTATCTACATTCAGCTCCCCTTTAAATGTGCAGCCTGTCAAGGTTATTCCGCCAAGGCAGCGGCTATTGGTGATGCTGAATCTACTATTGAACGTCGCATCATTTATTATAAGGCGGCCCTCAAATATTGTGCCATTCTCGATGTCCGTGTTGCCTAGGAGGTTAGCTGAGCTTAAATCGCAATCCCCAGAGAATACGCAGCGTTCAAAGTGAAAGATTCGGTGAGCTTCGCATTTGGAGAAGCTGACGTTTGCTGGGAATTTGCAGTTTGAGAACCGGCAGTCAGAAGGGAATATATAATCGCTGAAGCTTGTGTTCTCTTCAAACGTATGGTTTGAGAATTTGGCAGACGCTGTGTTATCCATAAGCATAAAGCTAAGCGCGCCAGTTTTCTTATCCTGATTGGCAACTGCGGGCAATGTATTGTTGGCGTCAAGCGCCTCTCGCGCCCATTTGTTCCATGCCTCTTTTCCCTGATTGAATAGGGCTAGAGTTTCTTCAGGGGTCATCTTTTCTAAGTCTCGTCTGCTGATATTGGCTGTCGCGTGCGCGGAGTTCTAGATGCCAGAAAGTGAGGTGCGTTCAAGTAGCGACAAGAAATATAACTCGTGGACCCTCTTTTGTGTTGTATTTTGGTGCTGCTATCCTGGGCGATCCTGCGAAATTGCTCGGGTGGAGCGTGGATGGTGACGGCAAGGCGCTCGACTACAAGGAGAGTGATTATGACTAGGGTCAGGACCCATTGATTTGGTTGGACGAGCGTGATTCACCGTTCGAAAACGAGCGGTGAACATGTCTGATCTTTTTTGGCTGAGCG
>NZ_JBSWYX010000048.1:0-9055 GCF_056161345.1 Salipiger sp. ABF4_146
CTCAGCCAAAAAAGATCAGACATGTTCACCGCTCGTTTTCGAACGGTGAATCACGCTCGTCCAACCAAATCAATGGGTCCTGACCCTAAGCAAAATTGTCAGATGACCGTTCCAGTTCAGCAACCGGCCATTGGGCAGGAAGGCAGCGCCGTGGACTTCAAAACGGGACACTTCATCAAGCGTTTCGAAGACGGTAGCGGCAAGAACCTTCTGGGGGGCAATGCCATTTGTTGAGCACCATCCTCACCAAATCATCCCGGTGGTTCTTGTTGTGCGGTGGTGGAAAAGGCGGCCGCCGCCGCTGCTGATATCGTCACGGCATATGACAGTTGTAGCCCCTCGGGCTGAACTGAAGCGGGCTGCTACGATTAGACGCGGGCCGTTTATGGCTCTGTCGCGACCAGCACTGCACTGGCCGCGATCAGCCCTGCGCCCAACCAATCCACGGCCGACGGCCGCTCGTCCAGGAACACCGACGCGATCAGCGCCCAGAAGACCACACTCAGCTTGTCCACCGGCGCGACCCGCGGCGCCTCGCCCAGTTGCATTGCACGGGCATAGCACAGCCACGAAGCGCCCGTCGCCAGCCCGGACAGGATGAGGAACAGCCACGTCCTCGGCCCGAGGGAACTGAGGCTTTCGAACTTGCCGGTTGTGCAGACGAGAACGAAAAGGCCACCAGAACCACCGCGGTCCGGATCAGGGCGTCAAAATCGAAGTTGATGTCCCCCACCCAGCTTTACCAGGATGGCGGTGAGGGCGGCAAAGACCACCGCGAGAAGCGCCCAAAACTGCCAGCTTCACGCAATCGTAATGGTCTTGGTCCCTTTCAGAGTTCCGGTGGCCCGATGGGGCTGCCTGCACCGCGGATTGACAAGCGCATTCGCCTGACTGGCGATCTTGAAACACGGGCCTCAGGCGGCGATCAGGTCCATCGGGTCGATCCCGAAATCGCCGAGCAGGGCAAATGCCCCGCCCTCGTTTTGTGCGCGCAGCCAATCATGCTTCGCCGCCAGGTACTCCGCATGGTCACCGAAAAGGCCCGCCAGCCGCTTCATGCATCGAGCAATCTGGGTCTTGTTGCGCTCGATCATATCGGGGGCAACGCCGTCTTCGTGCATCCGGTTGTTCTGGATCACCAGGTCGGTCAGTTCTTCTATCGAGAACTCCAGCTCGAGCAGCGCCGCCTTCCGCGCCTCTACCAGCGCCTTGCGGCGCAGCGCGTAGACATCGATCGATACCGCGCCCTTGTCGCTCGGCACGCCGTTCCTGATCCGCGCCCGGACATTGCCGTCCGCGTCGAATTCCAAGTGATCCTCGGGGTCTTCGACGCAGGGGTCAATCAACAGCCGCACAGCCTCCTCTGCGGCGAGTGAATCCGCGGGGGCGCGGACCCGCGCGGTCTCGTCCGCCAGCGGAAATTGCGTGGCCTTGCCCAGCACGACCCCGGCGCTTTGCCCCGGCACCTCGTGGGTGCGCGACCGGTTGCAATCGGGGCAGGAAATCAACAAGTTCGTCCAGTCTCCGGCCATCCAGAAATAGCCGGGTTTCAGCTCTCCGGCGTCGATCTTGATTGCCGATTTCGGGCGGAAATGTTCGATGTCGCTCGGCGTAACCGCGGCGAAATTGCTTTCGCAATAGGCGCACTTTTTGCCAAAGGTCTTTTCTAGCAGCGCCACTAGCCCGTCGTTCTTGTAGACCATGAACTTGAACGACTTCTTGGTCTTCTTCTTGTCATTTTCGTAGTTGGCCAGGTCGGTGAAGAAGGCAATCGCCTTTTCCTTTTCCTGGTCGTATTTGGTGATCTTGGTGCCATCCAGCGCCTTTGAATTCTGCCGGGTGTAGACCGGCAGATCGGGCAGTGTCGGATCGCGCGGCACCTTGATCATAACGGTTTTCCGACCTCCTCCTCAGCCAGGACCTGCTTCCACATGCTGCTGACCTGTTCGACCGCCTCGCTGCGCAGGTCTTCCGGGGATCGCCTTTCGCCGGTTTTCCGTTTGGCCAGCATCGCGTCGATAGCCTCGTAGAATAGGGTCTCGCGCTGGGTATCGCCCAGGTAGCGGCGGTCTTTTAGCTCGTCCTGCAACCGGGCCAGTTCGGCCTCCTGTTCTGGCGTACGCGTGTCGAGCGCGAGCAGCGCGTAATAGGTGTCGAACAGCGCCTCGACCTCGGGGTCCACGGTCGAGCGCAGCCCGAAAAAATCCGAGGTCAGCAGCTGGTCGACGCGGAAATTCTCCGGCGAGGGCAGGTCGGTCAGCGGCTCGACTAGCCCGTCTTCGCCGCGCTGCATGACCACCACTTCGCCCCTGGTCAGACTGCGCAGGCAGAGCGGCTGATGCGTGGTGGTGATGTATTGCACGCCGGGCAAGGCCTTGCGCAGGCTGCCGACGATCTTCATCTGCCAGGTCGGGTGCAGGTGGGCGTCGATCTCGTCGATCAGAACGACGCCTTCCGCCTCTGTCAGGTTGGGCCAGATCCGCGACAATACCTCCAGCAGATCGACGGTGACCGCCACGATGGTCTGGTAACCGTCGCTCAGGTCCTTCAGCGCGGTCTTGCTGTTGGCATCACGCACCCAGACTTGCTTCTGGTCGCGGATCAGCTTCGACGTCTCATCGAGCGACAGCAGATCCTTCAGCACAATTGCGGTTTCGTCAAAGGTCTTGCCGTCCAGCCCCATCAGCCATGTCTGCGCGTCGATCAGTGGGACGAAGGCGTCGAACAGGTTCTCGACCCGCGAAAACTTCTCCCCCGTCTCGGACCTCTCCTTTCGCGGCAGCAGACGCGTCGCGCCGTAGCCCAGGACCAGCGTTTGCGCCTCCCAGCCTTCGCCCGAGGCCGAACCGTCAGCCGTCAGGGTCATGACCTGTCCGTGCGGGCTGTGGAATTCCAGCCGGTCGCGATAGACGATCAGTTCATGGGGCTTGGGAAATCCGCTCAGCTTGACCGTGACCCGGCCCGACTGGCAGCGGTAGCGCACCAGCGTTGCCGGATCGAGCCGCCCGCTTTCCAGCAAATTGTGCACCTGGTCATGGCCCGACACCACCAGCGCGATGGCCTGCAAAACGGTACTCTTGCCGGTGCCGTTCTCGCCCAGAAGCATCAGCCAAGGAGTCGGTCCATGCGACTGCTGGCCGAAATCGATCTCCAGATCGCGGACCGCCCGGATATTGTGGATCGTCATCCGTTCGATGAAACGTTGTTGCGACTTGAACTTTTGCCGGCCCTCTTCGGTGTCCAGCGAATAGTCCGACATCCGGCTGGTGTAGCTCTTCGACTTCGCTTGCGCCCGTTTCAGCCGCGACTTGGTGACCTTGCCCGGTTTTCTGGTGGGCGCAACGGCCTCAAGCGAATCCAGCAGAGCGCGCATTCCCTCTTCCCGCGACAACGCTTGGCGGATCATGCCGGCATAAGGCGCATCGTCCTCGGCCATCTTCATCAGCCGGCCCAGGTTCTCGTCCGAGGTATCTCGTCCCGCCATAAGCGGCTCTGCCAGAGCTTCGAACGTGGTCATCAGTCGCTGACGCGCCTGAACCAGACCGACCCGGTTCAGCCCCAGCACGGCAATCGTGGCATTGCCTCGCTCGGTGTCGCTGTGCACGAGGCCATCGGCATCGAAGACAAGGTGATCGGAAGGTTCGTCTACAGTCGGGTTCAGCAGCAGCGGCTGTTCCCGTCCGATATCGTCTGACGGGCTGCAGGCACGCTGCGCCTCGTCGACAAGCGGGAACCGGTTGCCCTTGCCGCTGGTCTGGACCGAGGACTCGATCTTCGACAAGTGGTTGCGCTGCCGATTGCAGTCGATGCAGGCCGCCAGCAGATTGTCCCAGCTATTGGCCAGCCACCAGTAGCCCGGATGATCGGGCGCCTCGGTCACGCCGCCTTTGGGCCTGAACTGTTCGATCTCGATCGGCTGATTGGCGGAAATCGAGGTTTCGCAATAGGCGCATTTGCCATGAAACAACTTTTCCAGGGCTTCCCGGACCCGTCTGTCCCTGTAGACCTTAAACACCAGCCTGCGTTGCCGCGCTTCGCCGCTCTCCAGCTCCTGCCTGATCCGGTCAATCTCGGCTATGGCGGCTTCGCCAAGCTTGGTCGACGGATCAAGCGGATTCGGCACTCGGCTTCGGTTGACGAAAATCATGGGCTATCCAAACGGGCTTTGCCCGAATTGACCCTATTGAAGGGGGTTTTAGCAAGAAAAAGCACAAAACCGGCCTCGCTTTTGACGGGATCGCCGCAGCAGTGCACTCTGCTAAAGGATTTCAGGATGGCATTTCAGGGGGGGCGGCGACGATGGCCAAGAAACAGTTGCGGCAGGCCGTGGTCATCATGCACGGCATGGGCGAACAGGTCCCGATGGAGACCGTGCGCGGCTTCGTGGACTCCGTCTGGCGCGAGAACCCGGATGTCATTGACAGGGACCGTCCGGTTCAGGGCGACGATGAGAAACGCTCGACGAACCCGACATGGACCCGCCCGGACGACCGCACCGATCTGTACGAAACCCGCCGGATCACCACCGAGAAGGGCGACAACGACTACTACACCGATTTCTTCGAATTCTACTGGGCGCATCTGGTCCACGGCACCACTTGGGAACAGGTCCGCGACTGGATATTCGGCCTGCTGTTTCGCAACCCGTTCACCCGTGTGCCCCGCAACGTGCGCACGGCATGGATCGTGCTCTGGATCATCACGCTGGTCATTGCTGGGTTGGCAATCTGGGCGGCCTGGCCTAAGGAGCCGGGCGCAACCGTCGCGCCGGCATGGTCGCTGCTGATGGCCGGGGTCAGCGCGGCCACCGCCTGGGTGGTGGCCAACGTCATGGTCGCGCGCTTCGGCGACGTGGTCCGCTACACCAAGGCCGACCCGCCCAACATCGCCCGGCGCGAGGAAATCCGCCGCACGGGCGTGGATTTCCTGAATGCGCTGATCGCCCAGCGGGACGCGACCCATCCCGAAGAGCCGCATTTCGACCGGATCATCGTTGTTGCCCATTCGCTGGGCACGATCGTGGCCTATGACATCCTGTCAGTCTGCTTCGCCTATAACTGCCGTGGACTGCGCGAGGGGTTAGACGCGGATACAAGGCAGCCGGCCCGCGCCGCGCTCGAAGATGCCGTCCGCCACCGGCTGGGTCTCTCGTCGCTTAGCGAACACCCCGAAAAGCTGACGCCAGAGCGCTACCAGCAGCTACAGGACGCTGCCCGAGAGGAGTTAAACCAGCTTGGCGCCACCTGGCAGGTCACCGATTTCGTGACCCTCGGCTCGCCGCTGACCCACGCCGAATTCCTGCTTGCCGAAAGCCGCGAAGACCTCGACGCCCGGCAGAAGGAACGCCTGCTGGCGACCTGCCCGCCAACGCTCGAATATGACGGCGAAACCAAGCTGCGCCACTTTACCTTCCGCCGTGGCGCCATCGCCGGTATCGGTAAGCTGACGGACGAGGAAAAGGACGACCTTTCCAGCGAGGTCAAGATGCCGCGCTGGCCGCATCATGCCGCGGTCTTCGGCTACACCCGCTGGACCAATATCTATTCGCCGCACAAAGCCGTGGTGACCGGTGATCTGATCTCTGGCCCGCTGGGATCGGTATTCGGGATTGGCAAGGGCGATGGGCATTTTTGCGGCATCCGCGACATCGCGGTGATGCCGCAACTGGTGCCGGAGACTGGAGCGCGCGACCCGAACCACCGCCGCCGCGTAATGACCCACAATTCCTATTGGAAGATGAAAGGCGGCACGGACATTCACCGCGGAACCGACAAGAAGACCGGCAAACTGGAACCGGCGCATCATATCAAGGAACTGCGGAATGCGCTCGGCCTCGGCCGCAAGTGATGGAGCACGCCAACAAGCCGCGCCTCTTGGCACTGGCTCATTCGGACGTGGGCGGCGCTCCGTATCCGTAGCTATGTCGCAGCGCCTCGATCACGCCGAAGAGTGAGGGCACGAAAAGGAGCGACAGTAGGGTGGAATGTTCTCAAAGCGTCGCACCCAACTGACCAAAGTGGTTCGACTGCTCGCGCCACTCCAAGGGGAATGGTTGCATCAGCAGCGCCAAAGTGGCCTCTGGGCCCTGTCGGCCGTCCAGGATGGCCTCGACGATATCAGGGGCCAGCAGAGTGAGGCGGAGGACGCGTGTCATGTAGGAGGGGGCGATGTCCTCGCGATGGGCGAGTTCATTGATGGTTGTGAAGTCGCCAGTGTCCAACATCCGTTTCCACCGAAACGCTCTGCCCAGCGCCTTTATGAGTGCGTTGTTGCTTGTCGGTTGCGGCGGTGCATTCGCTGGGAACTGTATTTCCTTTCGCCCGCCGCGCTTTTTCAATCGGAATGGCACATTGACGGTCAGGGTTTCGGGGGAGGCGCGGAGCTGGCTCATGCCGCTACTCCTTTGTTGCCAGGCAACATCTCGCGGGCGAGACCGGTTAGACCGTTGACCCGGAGCCGGATGTTCAGGCCCTCCAGGCCAATGTCGATCCGCTCGACCAACAGCGCCACGATACGGGCCTGCTCGGTTGGGAAGAGTTCATCCCAAAGTGGATCGAGCTGCTGGAGTGCCGCACGGGCATCCGACACGGAAACATCTCCGTTCTGTTTCTTAGCGGCTTTCCAAGTCCCAGCGATGATCTCGGGTTGGCGGAACATAGCCCGGAGCTGCTCGATGATAGCGGCCTCGATCTCTCCCGCCGGGACGCGACCTACAGGACACGTCCCGGCGCCATGCTTTAGGACGGTTTGGCTCACATAGTATCTGTAGAGCCTTGCGCCTTTCCGCGTATGGGACGGCGAGAATGCGGCGCCGTCAGGGCCATACAACAGCCCTTTTAACAGCGCGGCGGTCTCGGCACGGGTTCTAGCCGCACGCTTCCTCGGGCTCTCCTGAAGGATCGCATGGACCTTGTCCCAGGTCTCGCGGTCGATGATGGCGTCGTGCTCGCCGGGATAGACGTTCCCCTTGTAGGCGACCTCGCCGATATAGGTACGGTTGTTCAGCAAGCGATAGATGAATTTCTTGTCGATCCGATTGCCCTTTGGCGTGCGAATGCCGCGCTTACCAACTTCGCGGGCCAGTTCTGTTCCCGAGCCGATCTCTATGAACTTTTCGAAGATCCAGCGGACGTGATCGACGTGTTCGCCATCTGGAACGAGCTTGCGGTTCTCGACTCGATAGCCGTATGGCGTCATGCCCCCCATCCAGATGCCTTTTTTTCGGCTGGCGGCGAATTTGTCTCGAATGCGCTCGGCGGTGACCTCACGTTCAAACTGGGCAAAGCTGAGCAGGATATTTAATGTCAGCCGTCCCATGGAGCTTGTGGTGTTGAAGGACTGCGTCACGCTGACAAAGGTCACTCCGGTCCGATCGAAGACCTCTACCAACTTGGTGAAATCCGTGAGTGCACGGCTGAGGCGGTCAATCTTGTAGACGACCACGATATCGATCAGCCCGTCCTCGATGTCCTGCAGAAGGCGGTGCAGGGCAGGGCGGTCCAAGGTGCCCCCGGAGATACCTCCATCGTCGTAGTGGTCACGAAGAAGGACCCAGCCCTCGGAGCGTTGACTGGCGATGTAAGCCTCGCAGGCTTCGCGCTGGGCGTGGAGGGAGTTGAACTCCTGCTCTAGCCCTTCTTCGGAGGACTTCCGGGTGTAGATCGCGCAACGAAGTTTTCGCGGAGCCGGCTCGATCATGCGCTCCTCCGGCTCTTGAGACCAAAGAATACCCAGCCATTCCATCGAGTACCGGCGATGCCGCGGGCGATGGCGGAGAGCGACTTGTAGGGTCTGCCCTGCCATTCAAACCCGTCGGTGGTGACCGTGACGACGTGCTCGACACCCTGCCACTCGCGCACAAGCCGCGTGCCGACGATGGGTTTGAGGTTGGCGCGGACGCTACTCTTCTTGCGGTCACCGCCGTCGAGGTCATTACCGATCCGCTCCAGCCGACGGATGGTCTGGGACTTGAGGCCTCCATAGGCCAGTTCCTGGATGCGGTAGGCCAACCGGCTCTCGAGATAGCGGCGATTAAATGCTGGCGGTTCGCTGTCAAATAGGGTGCGCCACTGCGCCTTCAATTCCGGCGTCGGGGTTGTCTTCAGCGCGGCGAGACGCGCAGAGATTGTGTCGGTCATTTTCGGTTCTCCAGTCTAGCCATGCCAGTGCTGCTCGTCGGCGAGGCTTTGTGTAGTCGAATGATCTCTCTTCCCGTCGCGTGTCTCATATTGGTCGCTATTGCGCAGGCGGAGCCGCACTACACCCAGCGCCAGCAAGCGGCAGAGCTCATGCAAACGCTCGTGAGGTGCGAGGTGGCCAGGAGAGATTGGGTTGGGACGCTTCATCGGCCTATGCTCCGCACAGGGGAGAAGAGGCGGACAGTCCGTGCCAATCGGAACGGCTTCGAGAGCTGCTGGTTCGAGGTCGCGAAATCTGCGACGGAGCGGTGGGATATGCGGTGCCGCAAAATGGAAGTGAGTGGATCAACCGCTCGGCGGGTTTGATACCCGAGATCGTTATGCATGGGTGCGCACCGGAGTAGGTGCGCACCTGCGAACCCGGATGCGAACCCAAAAAAAACGCTGGAACTGGCGAATTCCCGCGCTTCAGCCCCCCGCATACCGTGTGCCGCCGGAAGGACCCGCGAAGGGCAGAGCACATGCCGCCGGGCAGGGCAAAGCGATCCGTGCACCCGGAATGGCAAACGGCTTTCGGCATGGCAACGGTAGGACAGCCGTGAAAAAAGAAAGCGCGCGTGTCTTGGTTGCGGTTGATCGAGCAGTAAAACTCAGGGCTAGATTGCAGGCGTGTGAGGAGATTTGCCGAGCATGGGCTCACGCGCATCAAGAGGCTCGGCCGTAGGTGCTTTTTTCTTTTCACGGATATCTGGTTCACTGGTCAGTTCCCTGTTCAGTTCACTTCCTAGTTTGTCTCTAGGCAGCCATAGGGGCCCCGCTCTCCAGCTGGCTAGGGTCAGGACCCATTGATTTGGTTGGACGAGCGTGATTCACCGTTCGAAAACGAGCGGTGAACATGTCTGATCTTTTTTGGCTGA
>NZ_JBSWYX010000049.1:0-8545 GCF_056161345.1 Salipiger sp. ABF4_146
CTGCGGCCCTGGGGGGGGGGGGGGGGGGGGGAGAAAAAAGAAAAAAAAAAAAAAAAAAAAAAAGAAAACCACAGAAAAAAAAAGAAAAAAACAAGCACAAGCCAAAAAAACAAAAAAAAAAAAAAACAAACAACCCCCACCCCCCCCCCGGCCGAGCAACTGGTCGAAGGATTGGTCGGCGATGTGAACGGGGTGATCGCCTCGGGCGCGTCCGAAACGGCGATGATCGCGGAGTTCGAACGCATCTTCGCGCGCTACGGCGACATGCCCTATATCGCGGCCTACGCGATGGGCGCGGACGGACGCCGCGCCACCGGCCCTCAGAAAAAGGCCTTCACCGCCGCCTTCCAAGGCTATGCCGCGCGCAAATACGGCAAGCAGTTCCGCAAGTTCGTCGGCAGCGAGATCGCGGTGGCGGGCACGCGCAAGGTGAAGAACGCCTATCAGGTGGCGACGGTGGCCAAGCTGCGCGGGCAGTCGCCCTTCGAGGTGACCTTCTTCGTCGGCGAAAAGTCCGGGCGGTTCTACAACATGTATGTGGAGGGCGTGAACATGCTGCTGACCGAACGCACCGAAATCGGTGCCATGCTTGACCGGCGCCGGGGCGATATCGACGCGATGATCGCGGACCTGCGCAAAGCGGGCTGACAGGGCGCATTGAACACAGGGCGCATTGAACAGATTGCATTGAACAGAGTGCATTGACCGGAGTTCTTTGGCTCCCGGGTCCGGCACAGTGGTCTGCCTTTAAACGCCCGGACTCCGCACCTGCGCACAACAGGCCGGTCTTGCGCTTCAGCGGCTGCCCCGGGTGCGCATGGGCAGCGTTCGGGCGAAGGTCAGCCGCTGCGCGCCGCCGCGATATTCGGGCATACGCAGCAGCTGACGTATCGCCGTGATAAGGGCGCGACGTGGGTCGCGCGGGGTGGCCAGCAGCGACACCCGCAGCCGGCCCCCGCGAGAGATCAGCGAGACGCTGCCGGAACGCGGGCTGGTGATATCGGGATCGGCGCCATCGCACGGCAGTGGCCCGGCTTTGCGCGGGCCATCATCCATAGGCTCAAAACCGTCGAATTCGATACGGTCGACATGCATTTCTTGCATCCTTTCGCGGCGCGGGGTCATGCTCTGACCACCAGTCTGCAGCAAAGATGTTAAACATCGGTGTCAGGCCGCAGAGATGGGGCGCGTGCCGCGTTTTTTCCGCGCGGATGTTCTTGAACCGTTCATGCCCGCGCCCATCTTTATACCGAGGCCCGATACCGCCCCGTGCTGCCGAGCAGGCGGGGCAATTCCCAGACGGGCGCTTGTGGAAGGAGAGACGTGATGAACTTGGAGAAGTTCACTGAAAGGTCGCGTGGGTTCATTCAAGCCGCGCAAACCATTGCTATGCGGGAAGGCCATCAACGGCTGGTTCCCGAACATCTGCTGAAGGCCCTGATGGACGATGATCAGGGGCTGGCCAGCAACCTGATCACCCGGGCCGGCGGCGCGCCGCAGCGGGTGGTGGAAACCCTCGATCAGAAACTCGCGAAACAGCCGAAGGTCTCGGGCGACGCCGGTCAGGTGTATCTCGATCAGGCCACCGGGCGCGTGCTCGACGAGGCCGAGAAGATCGCGAAGAAGGCGGGCGACAGCTTTGTTCCCGTCGAGCGGGTCCTCATGGCCCTCGCCATCGAGCGCAGCGGTGCCAAGGAGGCGCTGGAGGCTGGCGCGGTCACGCCGCAGAAGCTGAACGAGGCGATCAACGACATCCGCAAGGGCCGCACGGCGGACAGCGCCAATGCCGAAGAGGGCTATGACGCCCTCAAGAAGTATGCGCGCGATCTGACCGAGGCCGCCGAACAGGGCAAGATCGACCCGATCATCGGCCGCGACGATGAAATTCGCCGCTCGATGCAGGTGCTGTCGCGCCGCACCAAGAACAACCCGGTGCTGATCGGTGAGCCCGGCGTGGGTAAAACCGCGATCGCCGAAGGTCTCGCGCTGCGCATCGTCAATGGCGACGTGCCCGAAAGCCTGCGTAACAAGCGGCTGATGGCGCTCGACATGGGCGCGCTGATTGCCGGTGCCAAATACCGCGGTGAGTTCGAGGAGCGGCTGAAGGCCATCCTGAAAGAGATCGAGAGCGCTGCTGGCGAGATCATCCTCTTCATCGACGAGATGCACACGCTTGTCGGCGCGGGCAAGGCGGACGGGGCGATGGACGCCTCGAACCTGCTGAAACCGGCACTGGCACGGGGTGAATTGCATTGCGTCGGCGCCACCACGCTTGATGAGTACCGCAAGCACGTCGAGAAAGACCCGGCGCTGGCCCGGCGCTTCCAGCCGGTGATGGTGCAGGAGCCGACGGTCGAGGACACCATCTCGATCCTGCGCGGCATCAAGGAAAAATACGAGCTGCACCACGGTGTGCGGATCTCGGACAGCGCCCTTGTTTCTGCAGCGACGCTCTCGCACCGCTACATCACTGACCGTTTCCTGCCCGACAAGGCGATCGACCTCATGGATGAGGCCGCCAGCCGCCTGCGCATGGAAGTGGACAGCAAGCCCGAAGAGCTTGACCAGATCGACCGCAACATCCTGCAGATGCAGATCGAGGTCGAGGCGCTCAAGCTCGAGGATGATGCTGCGTCCAAGGACCGGCTCGAGAAGCTCGAGAAGGAACTGGCCGAGCAGGAAGAGCGCTCTGCCGAGATGACCGCCAAGTGGCAGGCCGAACGCGACAAGCTGGCCTCGGCGCGGGACGTCAAGGAACAGCTTGACCGGATGCGCGCCGATCTCGAGATCGCCAAGCGCGAGGGCAACTTCGCCAAGGCCGGTGAACTGCAGTACGGCAAGATCCCCGAGCTCGAGAAACAGCTTGAGCAGGCCGAGAACGCCGAAAGCGACGTCATGGTCGAAGAGGCCGTGCGTCCCGAGCAGATCGCCGAGGTGGTCGAACGCTGGACGGGCATCCCGACCTCGAAAATGCTCGAGGGCGAGCGCGAGAAGCTCCTGCGCATGGAGGACGGGCTGCACAAGCGGGTCGTCGGCCAGAGCCAGGCGGTGCGCGCCGTGGCCAACGCGGTGCGCCGGGCACGGGCCGGTCTCAACGATGAGAACCGTCCGCTGGGCTCGTTCCTGTTCCTCGGGCCGACCGGCGTGGGTAAAACCGAGCTGACCAAGGCCGTGGCCGAGTTCCTCTTTGACGACGACAGTGCGATGGTTCGCATCGACATGTCCGAGTTCATGGAGAAACATGCGGTCGCCCGTCTGATCGGCGCCCCTCCGGGCTACGTCGGCTATGACGAGGGCGGTGTGCTGACCGAGGCCGTGCGGCGGCGCCCCTATCAGGTGGTGCTGTTCGACGAGGTCGAGAAAGCGCACCCGGATGTGTTCAACGTGCTGCTGCAGGTGCTCGATGATGGCGTGCTGACCGATGGTCAGGGCCGGACCGTGGACTTCAAGCAAACGCTGATCGTGCTGACCTCCAACCTCGGCTCGCAGGCGCTGAGCCAGTTGCCCGAGGGCTCCGACAGCGCGGCCGCCAAGCGTGACGTGATGGATGCGGTGCGGGCGCACTTCCGGCCCGAGTTCCTCAACCGCCTCGACGAGACGATCATCTTCGATCGGCTCAAGCGCGAGGACATGGACGGCATCGTGGAGATCCAGCTTGCCCGGCTGCTCAAGCGTCTGGCGAACCGCAAGGTCAATCTCACACTGGATGAGGACGCCAAGAAGTGGCTGGCCGAAGAAGGCTATGATCCGGTCTTCGGGGCGCGTCCGCTCAAGCGGGTGATTCAGCGCGCGCTGCAGGATCCGCTGGCCGAGATGATCCTCGGCGGCGACATCCACGATGGCGACACGGTGCCGGTGAGCGCCGGCGCCGACGGGTTGATCCTTGGCGACCGCATCGGCGCCAGCAACCGGCCCCGCCCGGACGACGCCGTGGTGCACTGAGCGGCGCCTCATATAAATGAAACGACAAGGCCCGCCTCTCTGGCGGGCCTTTTCATGGCGGGGTGCTGCCAAAAGGTGAAGGGGCGCGGCTCTGCCGCCACGCCCCTTCGCTGAAGCCGCAGGCGCCGACGGGGATGTGCCGGCGCTGCAAGGGGGATTACTGCGGCATCAGCACGCCGTCGATGACGTGGATCACGCCATTCGACGCTTCGATATCGGCCTGCGTGACGCTCACGCCGTCCACGGTCACCCCGTCCGAGGTCATGATCTCGAGGCTGCCGCCCTGCACCGTCTCGGCCATCATGCCGTCCTCGAGGTCCGAGGACATCACCTTGCCGGGCACCACGTGGTAGGTGAGGATGTCGGTCAGCTTGCCCTTGTTCTCCTCCATCAGCAGCTCGTCCACGGTGCCCTCGGGCAGCGCGCCGAAAGCGTCATCGGTGGGGGCAAATACGGTGAACGGGCCGTCGCCGGTCAGCGTATCGACCAGACCGGCGGCCTCGGCGGCGGCAAGGAGGGTCGAGAAGCTGCCCGCGTCCTGCGCGGTCTCGACGATGTTGGCGCCCATGTGGTCATCGGCCAGCGCTGTACCGGCGGTCAGAGCAGCGGTCGCGGTCAGGGCAATGGAAGTCATGCGGATCATTGTGATGTCCTCCGTCATCAAGTGAATGTACCAGGGAATACGGAGGCGTTTCTGAACCGGATCATCTTGAAACTTTCGTGAGCCCACCTTGCCGAGACGCCGAACAAAGCTAACGCAACTGTGCAAACCGGCCAAATTCGGGCCTGTCCATCGAGGCCGCGTGACATCATGTCAGCGCATCGTGAGCGCTTGGCCCGAGCTGTCGCTCTGATCTGTGCGCAGCTGCGGCGCTAACATCCGGCAGGGGCCAAGACCCGCGTCTTTCCGGCCTTGCCGCCGTGACACGGGCTTGTAACCATGCCGGGCGAGAAACACCTCATCCGACACCAACACACGAATACGCAGGGGAAATTATGGGCGCGGCAATGTATATCCTGCAGGTCCTGGCGCTGGGCTTTCTGGTGGTCATCGGGCTTGCGGTGCTGGCGGTGGTCTTGCTGTATCTGATCGACACCACCCAGACCGGCGACGCGATCCGCCGCAACTACCCGGTGATCGGCCGCTTCCGCGGCTGGTTCACCAAACTGGGCGAATTCTTCCGGCAGTACTTCTTTGCCATGGACCGCGAAGAGATGCCCTTCAACCGGGCGCAGCGCGACTGGGTCTATCACGCCACCAAGGGCAAGGATAACACCGTCGCCTTCGGCTCGACCCGCAACCTCAACATTCCCGGCACGCCGATCTTCGTCAACGCGGTCTTCCCGCCGCTCGACGATCAGTTCTCGACCACCGAGCCGATGGTGATCGGGCCGACCGCCACCATCCCTTATGTGGCGCGCTCGATCTTCAACATCTCTGGCATGAGCTACGGCGCGATCTCGCGCCCGGCGGTCGAGGCGCTCAGCCGCGGTGCTGCGGCGGCGGGCGTCTGGCTCAATACCGGCGAGGGCGGGCTGGCGCCGTTTCACGAGCTGGGCGCCTGCGATCTGGTCTATCAGATCGGCACCGCCAAGTTCGGCATCCGCGACGAGAACGGCAATATCGACGACGAAAAGCTGGCGGCGGTCGGGGCTAAGCCGCAGGTCAAGATGTTCGAGCTGAAGCTGGCGCAGGGCGCCAAGCCCGGCAAGGGCGGCATCCTGCCCGGTGAAAAGGTCAACGAAGAGATCGCGGCGATCCGCGGCCTCAAGGTCGGCCAGCCGGGCATCTCTCCCAACCGTCACCGCGAGATCGACACCTTCGAGGACCTGCTCGACATGATCGTGCATATCCGCAAGGTCTCGGGCAAGCCGGTGGGTTTCAAGACGGTGATCGGTTCGTCCGACGAGTGGGAGCGGATGTTCCAGCTGATCGGCGAACGCGGCCCGGAGAGCGCGCCCGACTTCATCACCATCGACGGCGGCGAGGGCGGCACCGGGGCCGCGCCGATGCCATTGATCGACCTCGTCGGCATGCCGATCCGCGAGGCGCTGCCGCGCATCGTCGATCTGCGTGACCGCTACGGTCTCAAGGAACGCATCCGCATCGTCGCCGCTGGCAAGCTGGTGAACCCGGCCGATGTGGCGTGGGCGATTTGTCTCGGCGCAGACTTCGTCACCTCGGCGCGCGGCTTCATGTTCTCGATGGGCTGCATCCAGGCGCTGAAGTGCAACCGCAACACCTGCCCGACCGGCATCACCACCCACGACCCGCGGCTGCAGAAAGGCCTCGTGGTCGAGGACAAATACATGAAGGTCGCCAATTACGCGAAGGCCATCATCAAGGAGGTCGAGACCATCGCCCATTCGGTCGGCGTGTCCGAGCCGCGGCAGATGCGCCGCCGCCACGTGCGCATCGTGCAGGCCGACGGCAGTTCGATCCCCTTCTCCAAGCTGCGCCCAAGTTACAGAGGAGACACCGCAACGTGAGATCGCTTGGTTTGGTGGATCGGCGGAGTGCCGCTACCTTGGCATAAACCTAAGCGAAGGAGGACGATCCATGGCGTTCCGCTGGAAAGGCGATCTCAAGGACCATCATGTCACCGACGAGGCGCTCTGGCTGAACCGCCGGCAGATCATCGGCGGGGTAGGGGGGCTGGCACTGGCCGGTCTCGCAGGCCGCGCCCGCGCGGCGGAAGGGCTTGAGCCCAACAGCTGGGAAGAGATCACCAGCTACAACAACTACTATGAGTTCGGCACCGACAAGGGCGACCCCAAGAAATACGCCGATGCGCTGACCACCGAGCCGTGGTCGGTCACCATCGACGGCATGGTCGACAAGCCCGGCACCTACGCGCTCGAAGACATTCTCTCGCAGATGACCATCGAAGAGCGCATCTACCGTTTCCGCTGTGTCGAGGCGTGGTCGATGGTGGTGCCGTGGAACGGGTTTGAGCTTGCCGATCTGCTCAACATGGCAGGTGTACAGTCGGGCGCGAAATATGTCGCCTTTGAAACCGTCTTGCGCCCGGACGAGATGCGCGGCGTGTCTTACCCGGTGCTCGACTGGCCCTACGTCGAGGGGCTGCGGCTCGACGAGGCGATGAACCCGCTCACGCTGCTGGCCACCGGCATCTATGGCCGCGACATCCCCAACCAGAACGGCGCGCCACTGCGCCTGGTGGTGCCGTGGAAATACGGCTTCAAGTCGATCAAGTCGATCGTCCGCGTCACGCTCACCGACAGCGAACCGCCGACCTCGTGGAACAAGGCCAACGCGCGTGAGTACGGCTTTTACTCCAATGTGAACCCGGAGGTGGATCACCCGCGCTGGTCGCAGGCGACCGAACGGCCCATCGGCGGCGGCTTCTTTGCCAAGCGCCAGCCGACCCTGATGTTCAACGGCTACGGCGAGGAGGTGGCCTCGCTCTATGAGGGCATGGACCTGTCGGAGTACTTCTGAGCCATGATCGACTGGATCAATCGCCAGAGCCGCCGCATTCCGCCGTGGCTCCTCTATGTCCTCGCGCCGCTGCCGCCGGCGTGGTTCCTCTATCAGGGGTTCACCGGCGCGCTCGGGGTCGAGCCCATTCGCGAACTCGAGCACAAGCTGGGCGAACTGGGTCTGCAGATCCTGCTGCTGGTTCTGGCAATCACTCCGCTGCGGCGCTTCGCGGGGCTCAATCTCCTGCGCTTTCGCCGTGCGCTGGGTTTGATCTCCTTCTTCTACATCGCGCTGCATCTGCTGGTCTGGCTGGTGCTCGATGTGCAGATCCCCTCGCAGATCTGGGCCGACATCGTGAAGCGTCCGTATATCACCGTCGGGATGCTGGGCTTTGCGCTGATGATCCCGCTGGCGCTGACCTCCAACAACGCCTCGGTCCGCAAACTTGGCCGCGCGTGGCGCAAGCTCCACTGGCTGACCTATCCGGCAGTGGTTCTGGGCGGCGTGCACTTCGTGCTTCTGCGCAAGGGCTTCCAGATCGAACCCCTGCTCTATCTTGGCGTCGCGCTGCTGCTGCTGGCTCTGAGGCTGAAGAAACGCAGCTTCGCGCGTCTGGGATTAATGCGGGCTGAGCGAGGTTAGAGGCGCTTCGGTTGGCCCGCGCCGCCATCTGCATGCATTGTGCATAGCATGTGCATGCGATGTGCCCCCCGGATTCCCCCCTGACTCGGGTCGAGTCTTCCGCCGCTTTGCACCTCCTTGTTGATAAGTCTGTGGGCAGCGCAATATCTTGTCCCCGCGCTGTGCGTCTGCCGCTGGGGCAGGGGGCTCTGGTGCGCGAACCCGCAAAAAATTCACCCGCTAAGGCTTTGTTTTCATGCGTCTTCTGATGAATTTCGTAAAAACTTCACGGGTCTTTCGAAAAACCGCTTGCGGGTCCGGGCGGGTATCCGTAAAAGCCCTCTCACCGGCGGCGCTGAGGCGCTGATCGGGACGCCAGACGGGGCGGCGGCGAGGCGGTAAGCTGAGCCAGCGCAGACGAGGCAACGGAATTCGAGAGGCAGACAGGCGGGCGCGCCGCAAGTTAGGGCGCAACGGTCTGGTTTTTGTCTCTCACGCTCTTTGACATCGCAGATATCTGAAGAGATATGCGGGCGG
>NZ_JBSWYX010000050.1:0-8174 GCF_056161345.1 Salipiger sp. ABF4_146
CTTTCCAGCCATTCCGTAGTCCTCCTGTTCGCCGAAATCCTATCGGATTTCACGCTTCGTGGGTGGACCACTTCGAAGGGGCTGGCTCATATGCCGACATGCAGCAGCCGGTGTCTGAACTGCTGTGCCTGCGCCGCGCCGTGGATGCGGGCGAGATCACCGAACTGGCCCCCGGTGCCGCCGAGGTGGAGCTATTCCTCGATGACGGCTCGCTCTACCCGCATCCCGGCAAGCTGCTGTTCTCAGAAGCGTCGGTGGAGCGCTCCAGCGGGCAGGTGACGCTGCGCGCCGAGGTGCCCAACCCCGACGGCACATTGCTGCCCGGCATGTACGTGCGCGTGCGCGTGGCGCAGGCGGTGCGCGAGGCGGCGCTCGTCGTCCCGGCGCAGGCGCTGCGGCGCGATGCCTCAGGCGAGGCGCAGCTGATGCTGGTTGCCGAGGACGGCACCGTCGCGCCGCGCCCCGTCTCGGAGGGGCGCAGCAGCGGCAATACCCTCACCATCGAAGATGGGCTCGCCCCCGGTGACATGGTGATCGTCGACGGCTTCCAGAAGATCGGCCCCGGCGCGCCGGTCACCCCGGTCTGCTGGACCGATCCCGCGGGCACCGATGATGCGCCCACCGACACCTGCAGCCGCGCCATCGACGCGCTGCAGCCCGCAGCCGCGAACTGAGGCCCCGATCCATGGCACGTTTCTTCATCGACAACCCTGTGCTGGCCTGGGTCATCGCGATCTTCATCACGCTGGCGGGGGTGCTGTCGCTGCCCTCCCTGCCCGTGGCGCAATATCCCAATGTGGCCCCGCCGCAGGTCACCATCTCGACCCGTTTTGCCGGGGCCTCGCCCGAGGACCTCTACCAGCAGGTCACCCGCCCCATCGAGGAAGAGCTGAACGGCATTCCGAACCTGCTCTATTTCGAATCCACCTCCGAGGCGACGGGCGCGGTGACGATCACCGTCACCTTCGCCTCCGGCAGCAGCATCAGCCGAGCCGTGGTGGAGACGCAAAACCGCCTGCGCCGGGTGGAATCCGCGCTGCCGCCGCAGGTGCAGCAGGAGGGCTTGCTGGTCGAGGAGGCTGGCAGCAGCTACCTGATGTTCGTTTCTCTCGCCGCAGCGCCGGGGTCGGGCTATGATTCCGTGGGTCTGGCCGATTACGCCACCCGCTTCGTGCTCAACGAGATTCGCCGGGTCGAGGGTGTCGGCAAGGCGCAACTGTTCTCGGCTGAACGGGCGATGCGGGTCTGGATCGACCCTGCGAAACTGGTGGGGCTGGACCTGTCGGTCACCGACATCACCGCCGCCATCTCCGAGCAGAACGCGCAGGTCTCGGCCGGTTCCGTCGGCGTGGACCCCGCGCCCGAGGGTCAGCAGACTCAGGCGACGCTTCTGGTCACAGGCCAGCTGCGCACCCCTGCGGAGTTCGGCCAGATCGTCCTGCGGGCTGGCGAAGACGGCTCCATCGTGCGCCTTTCCGACGTGGCGCGGATCGAAATGGATGCCGAGTTCTACTCCTTCAAGGCCTATCTCAACGGCGAGGAAGCCGCGCAGATCGGCATTCAGCTCTCGCCCACAGGCAATGCGCTCGACACCGCCGAGGGGGTCCGCACCCTGCTCGACGAGCTGTCGGCGGGCTTCCCCGAGGGGGTCGAGGCGTCCATTCCCTATGACACCACGCCCTTCGTCTCCGCTTCCATCGAGAAGGTCGTTCACACGCTGATCGAAGCGGTGGCGCTGGTCTTCGTGGTGATGCTGATCTTCCTTCAGAACCTGCGCTACACGCTGATCCCGATGCTGGTGGTGCCAATCGCGCTGGCGGGCACGCTGGCGGTGATGCTGGCGGCGGGCTTTTCCATCAACGTGCTGACCATGTTCGCGATGATCCTCGCCATCGGCATCCTCGTCGATGACGCCATCGTGGTGGTCGAAAACGTCGAGCGCATCATGTCCGAGGAAGGGCTCTCGCCCCGCGAGGCATCCAAGAAGGCCATGGGCCAGATCTCGGGCGCCATCGTCGGCATCACGCTGGCGCTGATGGCGGTGTTCATCCCGCTGGCGTTCTTCCCCGGCTCAGTGGGTATCATCTACCAGCAGTTCTCGCTCACCATGGTGGTCTCGATCTTCTTCTCGGCCTTCCTCGCGCTGTCGCTGACGCCCGCGCTATGTGCGACCTTCCTCAAGCCGATCCCCAAGGGCCACGGCCATGCCCGCAAGGGCCCAGCGGGCTGGTTCAACCGCAACTTCGACCGCGCCTCCAAAGGCTATGCCGGGGGCGTGCGCGGGCTGGTGCAGCGTTCGGGGCGGATGATGGTGATCTATGCCACGCTGGTGGCGGGGCTTGGGTATGTCTACGTGCAGATCCCCGCCGCCTTCCTGCCGCAGGAGGACCAGGGCTACCTCATCGCGTCGATGCAATCGCCGCCCGAGGCCACCTCGTTCCGCATGCGCGAAGTGACCAAGCAGGCCGAGGCATTTGCCCTCGGGACCGAAGGCGTGGCCGACGTGGTGACGATTCAGGGATTCTCCTTCTCGGGCCAGGGGCCGAACGCTGCCGTCAGCTTCGTGACGCTGGAGGACTGGGCCGAACGCTCAAGCCCCGAACTGGGCGCCGCGTCCCTTGCCGGGCAACTCTCGGGGATGCTGTTCTCGATCCGCGACAGCTTTGCCTTCGCCATCTCGCCGCCGCCGATCCAAGGGCTGGGGACAGGCTCGGGCTTCAGCTTCCGGCTGCAGGACCGCGCGAACCTCGGCAATGCCGCCTTGCAGGAGGCCGCAGGCCAGATCATGGGCGCTGGCGCGGAAAGTCCCATACTTGGCCAGATGTACATCGAAGGCCTGCAACCGGGACCGCAGCTGCGTCTCGACGTGGACCGCGAGAAGGCCAATGCCTTCGGCGTCACCTTCGGCGAGATCAACCGCACCATCTCGGTCGCGCTCGGGTCGGGCTACGTCAACGACTTCCCCAACGACGGCAAGATGCAGAGCGTCATCGTGCAGGCCGAGGCCGAAGCGCGCAGCAGTATCGAGGAGGTGCTGAAGCTCAACGTCCGCAATGTGCAGGGCGGGATGGTGCCGCTGTCGTCCTTTGCCAGCGCCGAATGGGGCTTCGGCCCGTCGCAGATCGTCGGCTACAACGGCTACCCGTCGATCCGCATCAACGGCGAGGCCGCGCCTGGCTATTCCTCGGGCGAGGCGTTGGCCGAGATGCAGCGCATCGCGGCGGACCTGCCGACGGGCTTCGGCTACCAGTGGACCGGCCAGTCGCTGCAGGAGATCGAAAGCGGCAGCCAGGCGCCGATCCTGATCGGGCTGTCGGTGCTGTTCGTCTTCCTCTGCCTCGCTGGGCTTTACGGCAGCTGGTCGATCCCGCTGGCGGTGATGCTGATCGTGCCGATGGGCGCCATCGGGGCAGTGGCGGCGGTGACGCTGACGGGGCTTTCGAACGACGTATTCTTCACCGTGGGCCTCATCACCATCGTCGGGCTGTCGGCCAAGAACGCCATCCTGATCGTCGAGGTCGCCAAGGATCTCATCACCGAGGGGCGCGGCCTCATCGACGCCACCGTCGAAGCCTGCCGCCTGCGCTTCCGCCCGATCCTGATGACCTCGCTGGCCTTCACCATGGGGGTGATCCCGATGGCCATCGCCACCGGCCCCTCGGCAGCCAGCCAGAACGCCATCGGCATCAACGTGGTGGGGGGCATGATCTCGGCCACCGTGCTGGGGGTGATCTTTGCGCCGGTGTTCTTCGTTTTCGTGATGAAGCTCACCGGCACCCACAAGCGCATCGGCACGCCGCCGCAAGGCTGACCCCTGCCCCCGACATGACCGCCCCCTCCTCCGCTGGGAGGGGGCCGCAATCCGAAAAGACAAGATCACACGACCCCTAGACATATCCTCTTTCCGGCAATGCTCGCGTTTGGCGCCTGTAACGTCGGGCCGGACCACGAAACCCCGATCCAGCCCCTTGCCCCGCATTTCGCCGAAGGCAGCGCCGAGCCTGCGGGCGTCGGCAGGTCCAAATTGCCGTCAAGCGCCTTTCGCCTGAGGGCAACGCTTGGGGAAAGGCTTGCTTGTTCCGCAGGGGCGATGCACAGGCATGCCCCTGCCTAATCAGTGATTGTGGAACAGCGCGGCGACAGGCACGATCACAGCTTTTTCGGGAATGTAGCGGTCGAACATGTCGATGAGCCGCGCAGCTTCGCTCGCCTCGCCGGAGACCTCGATCTCTCCCTTCTCGATCAGCGCCTCTGGCGTCTCGGCACTGACGAAGATCTTGGCCCAGGTCTCGCCTGCCATTTTCAGGGTCATGTCGGGGTCGCGATAGTGCGTGTCCGGGTCGGCCACGAACTCGGCCACTGCGCGGCGAATATGCAGACCACAACTGCTGCCGTCCGAAAACGCGAAGCGCATCATCGCCTCCGTATCGCCACTCAGGTCCGGGTTAATGCGAACGCGGAAGTGATCGACGTAGGTTGCCGGGGAGGCCGCGATGACCTCCGGCGCGGGCGGAATGACCTTTGGGAGCACAACCTTACCTTCGAGCGCGAGGGCCTGAGACATCAGGTGCGCGCGATCGTTGGCGCCGGTGGTGACATAGGCCATCTGGCGCAACGCATCGGCCTTGGCCTGGCGCACCTCGGCGTCCTCGGAATCGAGGCGGTAGAGGTAGTTCACCAGTTGCGCGGCCCAAGCGTATTCCTTCTTCTCCATTGCCTCTGCGGCAGCTTCCAGCACCGCCTCGCGGCCTCCCATCAGCGCAACGAGACGCTCGGCCTCGTCCCATGGCGCGACCGGTTTGAGGTTGGCGGCATCGTTATCGTACCAACCGACGCACTGGTAATGGATCGCGGGCGAATAGCTGGAGATCTCTCCGTAATTCTGCAAGTTGTTCGGTATCTCGTTGAGATACTCCGGGAAGGTGACCAGGTGGCGAAGCTCGTTCGGCCCTCTCCCGCCCAAAATGCCGCGCAGGCTTTGATCGAGCACGAAGCTTGCACCGTCGAGATAGCCTTCCAGCGTCTTCTGGATATCTTCCTTGCCGACGATGGGGCGAGTGGCGGCAGAGATCAGGACTTCGGGTTGGAGGTCGCGGTTCTGCTTGAGGCCTGCGAGCCACTCGCGGGGGTCTCGGAAGATGTCGCCGCGAACCGAGTAAAGCTGCGGCGGGCTCGACCAGAGCATGGTGGTGAGCAGGATCTCGCGCTCCGGCAGCCAGACGGTGGTGTGCACCTTGTCGTCCGAGCCGTACCGCGTGAAGAACTGCATCTTCACGCCGAGGACGTCCATTTCCTGCCCGTCCTCGACAGGCGTGTTCACCGGCATGAAGGCGCCCTCGTCGGGCTCGAGGGTGGTGGGGACAACCCAAGCGTCCGGTCCCTCGCTGGGCATGAAGGCATTGAACTGGATCATCAAACGCGCCGTCAGATAGGGACCGATTTCAGGGAAATATGCCGGCGCGCCACCGGCGTTCGCCTCGACCACATCGTTCAGGTCAGGGTGCCCGATCACCATGATATCGTCGTTTCCTTCGGCGAGCACACCGGCCCCGAAACAGGTATGCGAGTGGCCGTAGATGATCGCTTTGACCGGCTTATCGGAGACAGTTCGCAGCGCCTCGAACATCAACTCGCCATCGTGCCTGGTGTCGCCAGTATCAAAGGCGACCAGCCCGTCTGGCGTGTCAATCACCGCCATCGGCGCAAGCCCGTAGCCGCCAAAGACCCAGACCCCTTCCGCCGGGGTTTCGATGGTGGGTTCGGGCCATGCGACGGTATCAATGCCGTCGAGAAGCCGTTTGTTGGTGATGGCACCATTCTTGGCTGTGGCCAATTCGACCGGCGCGCCCATGTAGGCGTCGATCTGCGCGGTGGATGTCGAGATATCCCATGAGCCGGGCGCACGGGCGAGGGAGGGCGACGGTGCCAGTCCGCCCGCTGCAGAAACGGTGGCAAGTGCTGCACCAGAAGTCAGAAGATCGCGGCGGGTCAGTCCAAGGCATTTTTCACACATGGAAGAGTCCTTTCCTCAGTCTTATTCCAAAGGCTCGATCCCCGGAAAGCGCCAGCTAAGACTACAATTTCTTCCGGCCCGAGAAGATGATCTGCATCAATTGCCGCCCGGCGCGCCGCTTACCCTGCTGGCTCGATTTCGGGGAAGGTCCAGCTGCCGTCAAGGATCTCCTCCCGGGGCTGGTAGAGGCGGATCGTGTAGTTCCAGCCCTGTGTGATGGGGATGCAGTTGATGCGTCCATCGTCGCAGGCGCCGAAATGGATGGTGTAGGAGCCGTCATCGTTTGGCGTGGCCGAAGTCTGGTTGTAGCTGTTCCGGCCGAGGTCATTGGGCGCGAGGAAGCCGTCCGCGTCGTAGACGGTGATCGACCAGAAGGCATCCACCGGCACGTCGCTGACCGTGACTGCATGGGGCGTCTCGCCGTCGTTCAAGTCGACGGCATCGACAAAGGCGCTGGCCGTCGTGGCCGGTTGCCCCGCCCAGCCCGCCATTCCGATCAGGTGACCAAGGGGGTCCACCTCATCACGACGGCCAAAGGCGTTGCTGGCATCAAGGCCGACGGCGGCGGCGAGGTCATTGACCGCCTGGCGCGCCGCAGCAAGGTTTTCAAGGTCCCAGTTCGGCGCCTCGAAGGGGCCTTCGCCGCCGCCTTCGATGACGATGCCGTCCTGCATCGCATGAGCCCGCGCGGCGTCGTCCGGATCGCCCGCGTCAATGAAGGTGCGAAACAGGAGCATCGCGAAGCGGGTCCCGACCTCGTCCTCGGTCAACTCGTAGGAACCGGGCTCGGCATAGGCGAAGTTGTAGTGGTCCTGGCTGATCACCAGCACGGACTGAAACCGTCCGTCCCCCTCCGGCAGTGTCACCGTTGCCGGCTCGGAAAGGTCGAGAAAACCGCCGGAGTAGAGCGTGTCCTGGTTCGGCCGGATCACCGGCTGCGGCGCGTCGGCAGAGGTAACCTCGCGCTCGTGGAACAGCTCTCCGATCCCGATACCGTTGTCCGCCATGATCGCGCGGAACATGGTGTCGGACTCGGCGCGCATCAGGTTCTGGATCGTGATGTCCTCGGCAAGGGCGGGCAAGGGTGCGCAGAGCGCGAGGGCAAGGCAAAGACGTTTCATTGTTGATCCTTTCTGTCAGTTCACAGCTTCGACAGCCGGGAAGGTCCAACTGCCGTCGAGGATCTCGGGGCCGGGTTGGTACATGCGTACGGTGTAGTTCCAGCCCTCCATGATCGGCAGGCAGTTCACCCTGCCATCGTCGCACCCGCCGAAGTGGACCGTCATCGAGCCGTCGTCGTTGCGTTCGCCCATGACCGAATTGACGACGTAGCCATCAATGGTGTTTGGCTCGAAGAATCCCTCGGCATTGTAAAGGCTGACCGACCAGAAGGCGCCCACCGGAACATCGGCAGGCATTTCGAGTTTGTATTCACCGACCGGCAGTCTGGGCTCGACGCCCAGATAGAACGCCTCCTCTTCCGGCAGCAGACCCCAGCCAACCGCCGTGACGAGAAAGTGCAGCAACGGGTTGACCTCGTCCATGGCTCCGGCGGCGCCTCGGGATCCCGTCGTCGCATAGCGGCCCAGTTCCAGCGCTGCCCGCACGAGGCCCTCGAAGCTTTCCTCGTCGTAGTTCGGCACGATGAAAGGATTGGCGGAAGCCGCCTCGATCTTCATCGCGTCCTGAAGGGCGTTGACCGCCGCGACATCGTCGGGGTCGTCGGCATCGACCAGCGTCCGCATGAAGACGATGACGTAAGGCGTGTCAAACATCTCCATGTCGAGCGTGTAGCTGCCGCCACCATGGAACACCGCGTTCACATAGTGGTCCTGGTTCACGACCATCGCTGACATGTACCGCTCTCCAGCCTCCGGCAGCGTCAGCGTCGCGCCCGCGCTGATGTCGACGACCACGGTGCTGTAGACCGTATCGCGGTTCATCCGGATGGTGGGCTGGTCATCCACCGGGGCTGGCTCGCGGAAATGGAAAAAGCGATTAACGCCACCAGCGAGTGCCACGTATTTGTCGAGTTCGATATCTGTTGCCGCTCGGACGAAATTGTCCAAGTTAGGGTCAGGACCCATTGATTTGGTTGGACGAGCGTGATTCACCGTTCGAAAACGAGCGGTGAACATGTCTGATCTTTTTTGGCTGAGCG
>NZ_JBSWYX010000051.1:0-7962 GCF_056161345.1 Salipiger sp. ABF4_146
GACCGCTGCCCACAAGCCTTCTTCTCAGCAATCGCACTCGCTGCGACCGTAATCTTCTGGCTTTGAAGGAGAACGAGTCCTGAGCCTAGCGAACAGGTCTTTCAATTGGACGGATCGGAACCAGAGAACGCAAGGTCCACCCGCTGTAAGCCATTCCTGAGTGGCAGCGCACGAACTGGTGTCTATTATTCTTGGGCCCGCGCAGGTGCGGCATTCCGCATCAGTATGGGCGAAGCCAGTTGCGGCGGGCATCCCAAATTTCGCGCCACTGCGCGGCGGTTGCCCTCCGGCCGGGGGCAGGCCGAAGTATGGAATGGGTCAGTGCTGCGCTGGTTCGTAGGGCGGCCCAAAGCCACGTGAGGGCTGTGCCGCATATCGCAAGCGCGGGATGCCAGTGGTCGTGCATCAGCGACACGCGTGACTTCGCCACAAGAATATGACGGCTTGCCCGCAGGGTGCTGGAGGCCCCGACCAGATGCATGATCCGGGCTTCGGGGCAGAGCATCGGGCGATAGCCCAACCGGCCGGCGCGCAGGCAGAGATCGTAATCCTCGCCATACATGAAGTAGCGCAGATTGAACCCGCCAAGCTCAACCCACAGCACCCGGCGTATCATCAGGAAGCAGCCGACGACAATGTCGACGTGGCGTGTGCTGTCGCGTTGCCAGCCACCATAGGCCTCGGGGTTGAGCCGGCGCGAACTTGGGAAGGCGGAGGAAAGCCCGACGGCGCGGCAGAATGCGCTCCAGAGCGTGAGTTTGGCGCTGCAGGAGTAAGGATTCAGCGTTCCATCGGGGTAGTAAGTGCGCCCGCCGGTGATCCCGGCCTGCGGGTGCGCCATAGAGAACTCCAGCAGGTGGTCGACGCCGTGGGGGTAAACCTCGGTGTCGGGGTTGAGCAGCAGCAGCCAGTCTGAGCGGGCGCGCGCGGCCGCGATGTTGTTGGCCCTAGAGAAACCAAGGTTCTCGTCGGAGGCAATCAGCTCAACCTGTGGAAATCGCGCCGCGATGGCCTCTGCCGAGCCATCCTCAGACGCATTGTCCACAACGATTGTGTGAAACGTTATCCGGGCCGTGTTCGCATATAAAGTTTCAAGACATTTCATCGTCAAATCGCGCGTGTTGTAACTGATGACGATGACGGTAAGCGCTGTTTCCATATTTTGCGTTATCTCTCAGGTCACACACCTTGCAGACCAACAGGGCATGCCAAGAGGGCAGGCCAACGGGGCGGGAGTGGTCTGGTGATCGTGCATCTGATTTATTAAGGCGGGCTTAATTTTGGAAAACTTGAGTCGCGGTATTTCTATTTTGTCACGCTTAAAAATTTACGAATAATTAGGGCCTAATTTCTACGACACCCATAAAGGGAGTGGTCCCCGTGTTTATGGCAACGTGGAGGGGCGATGGCTTTGGCCGGAACCGAGGGTAGGGGGCTTTCGCGCGGGACGGTTCTGCTGATTGTGCTGTTCCTGCTGTCCTATATCCCGCCGGGCACCCTGCAAATCGGAACTTTGACGCTCGGCTTCCCTCGGCTCTTTCTTTTGCTGACGGTCGTGCCGACCACGGCGATATTCGTCTTCGGGGCGAAATACCGGCTCACCGTGGTTGATGCCTGCGTCGCGGGTTTTGCGGTGCTGGGCGCGGTCTCGATCCTCGTCAACCACGGCACGTCGCGGGTGGAATTCGCCGGGCTGCAGTTCGTCGAGACTTTTGGCGCCTATGCGCTGGGGCGCACCATGCTCAAGGACCCCGCGGCCTATCGGTTTTTCTGGAGGGTCTTTGGCTGCCTGCTGCTGATGATCCTGCCCGTCGGGCTGGTGGAGCTGCTGTCGGACAAGTTTCTGCTGCATGACACCATCGGCCGTTTCATCACCATCCATCCGAAGATTGTCAGCTACCCCCCGCGCATGGGCTTCGATCGGGTGCAGGGCAATCTCGAGCATTTCATTCTCTTCGGCATCTTCTGGGGCTTTGGTATGATCC
The DNA here is from genome assembly GCF_056161345.1 of Salipiger sp. ABF4_146. Lineage (NCBI taxonomy): Bacteria > Pseudomonadati > Pseudomonadota > Alphaproteobacteria > Rhodobacterales > Roseobacteraceae > Salipiger > Salipiger sp. ABF4_146. Next base: position 1,986 of record NZ_JBSWYX010000051.1, read on the forward strand.
ACTTCCTCTCGGTGTTCGACGGGTGGGCTGTGCGCCTTTTTATGGTGTTGTCCTGCCTCTTGGTCGTCGCCATGTCGCTGTCGAGCGGGGCCTATCTTGGCATCATCTTTCAGCTGGCGCTGCTGGCATGGGGCTGGGCAACGCGCGAGCGCTGGCTGCTCCTGGTGGCGCTGGCACTGCTTGGCTTCTTCGTGGTCGAAGTTCTATCCGACCGCCCGGCAATTATCGCGATCTCGACCCGGCTGGCCTTCAGTTCGCAGACCGCTTACTGGCGCGTGCTGATCTTCGAATACGGGATGCAGAATGTCTGGGCGCATCCGATCTTCGGTCTGGGATTGCACGATTGGGCGCGGCCGCAATGGCTCTCCGGCTCGGTCGACAACCAATGGCTGCTCATTGCCATGCGCAACGGTATACCTGCACTTTTCATGGTGTTTTCTGCCGTCGGCAGCATGCTGTTCCTCTTGCTGCGCCGCAAGGACCTTCCACCCAAGGTCGCGCTCTACCGCCGCAACTTCGTCATCGCCTATGTGGGGCTGTTCATCAGCCTCGGCACAGTTGCGGTCTGGAGCGGAACGCAGACCTTCCTGTGGGTGCTGCTCGCCATGGGGGTGAATCTGGCGCAGGCACCAGCGCGGGTCGGCAGCGAGGAAGAGGCGCAGGATGCGGCACGGCTGCCGCGGGGCCTGCGACATCGCCGTGAGGGCCTCGCGTCGGACCGCGAGCCACCGGGAGAGGGACTGCCATTTCGCCGCTCGCTAACGGAGCTCGGCCTTGTCCGTCGCGCCGTGCCGTCCCATGCCCGCCCCCCGCGGGCGACCGAGACGCCACTGAGATGACAGCCGCCGCAGGTCTGAGGAGCGATTGCATGATACGAAGTTTGAATATTTTCCGCCCTTTGCGCCTGACGCTGGTCTGGATCAAGCGACACTACCTGCGCCGTGTCTGGGGCATGGATATCCACCCCACGGCTGAAATGTCGCTCTCGGCAAAGTTCGACCGGACGCATCCAAGGGGGATTCATGTGGGCGCTTACAGTTACGTGGCCTTCGATGTGCGCATCTTGTCGCACGACATGACCCGGAGGATGAAGGTGCACACGCGGATTGGCAGAAATTGCTTTATCGGCGGGCGGGCGATCATTTTGCCGGGGGTCGAAATCGGCGATCAATGCCTGATCGGCGCAGGCTCGGTGGTCACCCGCGATGTGCCCTCCGGCAGCATGGTTGCGGGCAACCCGGCGCGGGTCCTGCGCTCGGGTCTGCAGTTGCTGACCTATGGGCGGATTGATCCCGCGTGGCAGGCCGCGCAGGAGGCCGAACAGGAGGCCGCCCGGCGGCAGGCTGCGGAATGACCGGCCAAGGCCAGAGGTGCCGGGACGAAAACTCGGCAGTCACCCTGAGCGCTTCCGTCATCATCCCGCACTTCAACGACGTCGCGCGGCTTTGGAAATGTCTTGCCGCGCTGATGCCCCAGACCGAGGGGCGCGACGTAGAGATCGTGGTCGGCGACAATGGCTCGACTCAGGACCTCGGCGCGTTGCGAGCGGCTTTTCCGGAAGTTCGGGTGGAGCACGCAGCCATCCCCGGCGCGGCGGCGGCCCGCAATCTGGCAGTGGCGCGCAGCAGGGGCCGGCTGCTGCTCTTCACGGATGCCGACTGCGTGCCAGCTTCGGACTGGCTGGAGGTGGCCTTGCGCACTTGCCGGCCGGGCGAGATCGTCGGCGGCGCAGTGGAAGTCTTCGACGAAACACCGCCGCCCCGCAGTGGGGCGGAAGCCTTCGAAACCGTCTTTGCCTTCCCGCAAAAGACCTACATCCGAAAGAAGAAGTTTTCGGTGACAGCGAACATGGTGGTGCCGCGCGAGGTCTACAAGCGGGTGGGGCCCTTTGATGGCGCGAAGGCAGAGGATCTGGACTGGGGAAGGCGCGCGCATACCCTCCGCATCCCTCTGCGTTACGAGCCGACGCTTCGGGTCGCCCATCCCACGCGCAAAGATTGGGCCGCGCTGCGCGGAAAATGGCGGCGGATCACCTCGGAGGGGTTTTTCGCGCATGGGACAGGGCGAGCCGCGCGCCTCAGCTGGGGGCTGCGCAGCCTTGCCATCCTCATGTCGGTTCCTCTGCATATGCCGCGAGTTCTGTGCCACCCGGCGCTCTGCCGGCAGGAACGATGGGCTGCGGCCGGCGTGCTGTTGCGTCTGCGCGGCATACGCGCCCTGTGGACGCTGCGGCAGTCTCTGGTGGGCGAGCAACCACTGTCGCACGCAGCGCAGAAGATGGCGCGTAGGGATCAGGCGTGACTTCAGAGGCGGTGAGTTGGCGTGGAGCTTTGACGTCGTTTCTTATTAGCGAACATGGCCCCGGTCAGGGTGGCCGGTGAAATATATGAAGCTCTGTTTACCAAAACTTAATTCAGGAAAATTAGCCTGAATTCAGAAGCTGCCCGCGAAAAATCGCGAGGCCTTAGGTGTGTGGTTGTTAATTTCAGCGTGTGGGTGCTGGCGCCAATATATGAAAATGGACATCGGGATATATGCCTCACATTTTGGGCTTGCGCAGCGCCCTTTCACTCTGGTTCCCGACCCGGATTTCATTTTCTGGTCGCGTGGTCACAAGCGCGCAGCCGCGGTTCTTGAATTCGGGTTGATGAACCGCGCGCCGATTACCCTGGTGGCCGGAGAAATCGGATCGGGGAAGACCACACTTCTGAGACATCTGCTCACGGAGATTGATGAAGACCTGCGCGTCGCCTTCATCTCCAATGCCATGTCCGGCGGGCGCTCCGACCTGTTGCGCTGGGTGCTGCACGCGCTTGGGCAGCCCGTGGGAACGGATCTCGGCTATGTCGACCTCTACAAAACCTTCGAGGCACTGCTGATCGAGGAGTACGCGCGCGGACGGCGGGTGATCGTGATCTTCGACGAAGCGCAAAATCTCGGGCCCGAGGGGCTGGAGCATTTGCGCCTGCTGACCAACATCAATTTCGGGGACCACGAATTGGTACAGCTTGTACTGGTCGGCCAGCCAGAATTGCGTGACCTCGTCCTGAGCGCCAACCTGACACAGCTCGCACAGCGCATTTCGGCCAGTGTCTTTCTTAAAGCGCTGAGGCAGGAGGATGTGGGGGCCTACATTCGGCACCGCGTCACTGCTGCGGGCGCGCAGGAGCGGCTCTTTACCGACTCTGCGGTGGCGCTGATTGCCAAGACCACGGGCGGCATACCGAGGCTGGTCAACCAACTGTGTGACTGCGCCTTGCTTTACGCGTTCGCCGAGGCAGAGAAGGGTGTCACGGTCGCGACCGTGCAATCGGTCATCGATGACGGGTTGCTGTTCTGCGCGGGAAGCAGCCAGCCGCTGCGACTGGTGCATTCTGAGCCTCGCCAGTCGGGAACCGAGGATGTTTGAGCGCCGAGGCCCGGGATGGATATGAGCTTTTATTGGCGCATCTTCCTGCGCCGAACCCCGTATCTGATCATCTTTGCGGCTCTGGGGATCGCCGTCGGCGTGTCAATCGCGATGTCCCTTCCCGCGCGCTATGGCGCACGCGCGGTACTGATCGTCGAGTCTGAGCAGATTCCCGGCGATCTGGCGGCTTCGACCGTTCGGACCAGCGCCGTCGAAGCTTTGCAGATCATCCGCCAGCGCATTCTCAGTCGCGAAGTTTTGCTGGAGCTTGGAAACCGGTTGAAGCTGTTCGCGCTGATTGAAGACCAGACCGAGGCACGCCTGTCTGCGGACGAAAAAGTTGCCTACATGCGGCGAAATCTCGCGATCAATACAAGCAGTGGTCGCGGCGGTGCGGGTGCCACCGTTGTTGTTGTCGAATTCAATGATGCACCGACCCCGCGAATGGCTGCGGAGGCCACCAATGAGATCGTCACCTTGATCTTGCAAGAAAACGTGGAAACCCGCACTGCGGTGGCGAGCCAGACGCTGGAGTTCTTCGACCGGGAGGTCGAGCGGCTCGCACAGAGGCTGTCGTCGCTGAACGCGCAGATTCTGAGCTTCAAAGAAGACAACCTCGAAGCTCTGCCGGACAGTCTAGATTTCCGGCGTAGCCAGCAAGCGTCATTGCAGGAAAGGCTTACCGGCCTCGAGCGGGAGCGCCAGTCCCTTCTAGATCGCCGCGCGCAGTTGCAGACCCTGTTCGAAACCACAGGGACCGCGTCGCCCGCCGCCGATGCCGCCAAGTCGGCGGAGCAAGAGCAGTTGGAGGCGCTGCGCGATGAATGGCGGCGTCAAGCCGCGGTGCTGTCGGAAAGCAATCCACGCATGAAGGTGCTTGCCTCCCGGATCGCCGCGCTGGAGGCCGCGGTCGCGGGCCGGCCGCGCCTCGCTACGGACACGGAGCCCACCGCCGATGCCGGAACGCAGGCCACGCTGTTGGATATCCAACTCGTCGACATTGATGCGCAGACAAAGGCCATAGAGCGGCAGATCGCCGAACTTGAGACGCAGTTGACGCGGGTTACCGCCAACATTTCTTCGACCCCAGGGAACACGATCGTGCTGTCGACGCTGCAGCGTGACTACGACAATATCAAACGCCAATATGATCAGGCGGTCATGGCGCAGGCCAAGGCTTCAACCGGTAATGTCATAGAATCCCTGGCAAAAGGACGCCGCATAACCGTTGTCGAGCACGCCATTGCGCCCGAGCGACCAAGCAGCCCGAACCGCCCGATGATCGCACTGTCGGGGCTTGGTGGCGGGCTCACTCTGGGCCTTGCGGTTGTTGGTCTCATGGAACTGCTGAACCGGTCGGTACGTCGCCCCCATGACCTTGAAGTCGGCCTTGGCATCGAGCCCTTCGCCACGATTCCATACATGTTCACCGCAGGTGAGCTTCTGCGCCGACGCATGATTGTCACCAGCGTTGCTTTGGCGCTGATCCTCGGCCTTCCCGCAGCGCTTTGGTACGTCGACCAAAACATCCGTCCGCTGCAGCCTCTGCTCGAGCGCGTGCTCGGAACGATCAACTTCGGATCAGCGATCTGACCCCGGAAAGGAGCAAGATGGAACGCCTGCAGGCCGCGATCAAGAAAGCCCGCCAGACCAGAGACGGTGTCTCGCCAGTGCGAGTGCGCAGGCCGAGCGTCGATGAAAAACTCTTGGAAGCTTGGAAACAATTGCCGGACTTGCTGATCGAGGGCCGCCATCTGCGGCGCAATCGGATCGTGACGGTGCAAGCTGGCCCTGACGCGATGGCCTTCGACATGCTGCGCACCCGCACGATGCGCCAGATGCAGGTGAACGGCTGGAGCCGCCTTGCGATCACGTCCCCGGAGCCGGGCTGCGGCAAGTCCACGCTTTTGCTCAACCTCGCGTTCGCGCTTGCGCGTCAGAAACAGCTGCGAATCCTGGTAGTGGAAATCGACATGCGTCGCCCTGCGCTGGCAAATCTGCTGGGGACGTCGCCGACCGCTCATAAAAAGTCCGTCGCTGATCTTCTTTCTGGTGGCGCGGGGCTTCGCGAAGTCGCGCAACGCCACAAGAGCAACCTTGCAATCGCCATGAGCCTCGGTCCTGTCCAGAACGCGTCTGACATCCTGCTTGGCGATAATGTTGGAGATGTGCTGAATACGCTCGAAGAGCGGTATCGGCCGGATCTTCTCCTCTTCGATATGCCGCCGCTCCTGGCAACGGACGATTCTATGGCGTTCATGCAGCACATGGATTGCGCGCTGGTGGTTGCCTCGGCGGGACAGACCAGTGTTCACGACATCGATCGGTGCGAACGCGAAATTGCGGTTCAAACCGACGTACTGGGCGTCATCCTGAATAAATATCGCTACGGGGCGCAGGAGCCGAAGGTGTACGGATATTAAGTCTCCCATTGGTGAGTTAGACGCGCGAAGTTCTGTCTCGGCCTGCCGTTCTTTCGTAAACGCTGTCGCCGCCCCACATTGCCGACGGGATCAGCCATTGCGAGTTGATACGCATCCAAAGAGAAGGAGTGCGTTTCGCAATGTT
>NZ_JBSWYX010000052.1:0-7621 GCF_056161345.1 Salipiger sp. ABF4_146
CGCTCAGCCAAAAAAGATCAGACATGTTCACCGCTCGTTTTCGAACGGTGAATCACGCTCGTCCAACCAAATCAATGGGTCCTGACCCTAGCCAAACCGGATACCGAGCTCGCACGCGAAGAACGTTGAATTCGCATAAAGCGCACCTTTTACAAAAACTCCGCCAATGAATGGGCCACACTTAACTCCTCATCCAGCAAGCGAAAATTTAACTCTTCGAGGAAATTATCTGACGACTGTATAACGCAGCATATCAGCTCCCTCAATTCCAGCTATTATCGCCAAATCCAGAATTATAGAGCGAAATTAAATTTCAGTTACGAGGCAAATAAAAGTTCGGGTCTAATCGTCGAAATTCATACCTAAGCTTTAACGCAGAACGCCTTTATCAAGACGTCCGCCGCGCCCCTACCGGCGTGACCGCTTCCCTCATTCCGGCATATGCTTCGGCAAGCGTGCCAGAGCCGCCGCCATAAAGGCGTGAAGCCGGGTTTCAGCCGCAACGATGGTTTCGTGACGGGCAACTGGCGTCACGAAACGCACAAGCCCACCGTCACTGCGCCTCTTCGTCAGTTCGTCGCGAAGAACCGAGATCTTGGCCTCGAAATCATTGGTCATGCGCTGCCCGCGCTGCTCGAACCAATAGTAAACCAACTGACGCTCCAGCCCTTTACGTATGATCGCCCGATTCACCGAAAACTGTCCGTAGGGCGTGTCCGGCATAGAAAGATGGCGCGTATCCAGCGAGGTGATCTCCCATCCACCGGCGGGCAGGCAAACCTCCGGCGAATGGATTCCTTCGCCCTGTGTCTGGCTTTGATACCATGCGGCGAAAATCGCTACGGGCGGCGCGCCGTCCGGCGAGCGATAGCTGGCATTTAGGTAATCGGTAGCACCGAGCACTTCCGCAATCTCCGGCTCCAGCGTCCGCGTGGTGCCGCCCCAGCGCTCCAGCTGCATCGGGAAGTGCGCAAAGCTTTCGCGCTCAGGCGTGTTCGGCGCACGCGGTGGCCCGGCGAGGCCGGCCATCGCCACTGCCAGCGTCGCCACGGTTGCACCAACGAAACCGCGCGTCGCCGTGATCTGCAGCAGCGCAACGGCCGCCTCCCCAAGCCCATGAAAATCGAGATCGATCACCTGTGACAGCGATTTCGGCTGGTGCGCGGTGCGCTGCAAGAGCCCCGCCGTGACCAGCAAGATCGCCACGCAAAGGCCGAAGACGGCCCAGCCTTCGAAAAAATGGATGAACCCCTCAGCCTGAGCGATCCCACGCCAGTTGACCAGCCCTCCGATCATACCGATCCGGAAGGCGTTCATCAGTACGGTCAACGGCGCTGCCATGACAAACAACAGCGCCTTGTGCCAATAAGGGCCGCGGTAAAGGATCGCGATCAGGTAAGAAAAGCTCAGGATGGGAAAGAGATAGCGCAGCCCCGAACAGGCCTCGGCGACCAGCAGCTTGTAAGGCCCCAGATCGATCACGTTGCCTTCGAGGTACACCGGGATGTCCATCAGGCGAATAAACCAGACGCCGACCTCCGACGAGACCGCCTGCAGAAAGATGGTCAGGTGCCAGTAGAGGAACTGCGGCAGCGGCAGCATGAAGATGAGATGGAGCACCGGCAGCTGATGCGCCCTGCCTTCATCCCAGCCAAAGCCGACAAGCACCACGCCCGCGATCCACAGGATCAGCGCATAGGTCACGATATCCGGGATCGCCGTGAGATTGCCGAGGACCGCCATCAGCAGCGAAAGCGCGATAACAAGCAGGCCGGGCCAGACAACACGCCGCCCCCGGCCGCGGCACACGCGCGGCTTGTCGCGCAGCTCCCTGAGAAAAAGGTAAAGCGAAATCAATGGGATCAGCGGGCCATGACTGTACTCTGGAGCGCTCCACGCCGCAACGAGCGATGCCAGCCCAAGCCAGAACACCGGCAAGGCGGCACCACACATCAGCCCAAAGAGCGCGAGGCCCGGCACATTGATTGCAATCGGCAGGGTTCGGGTACCGGCGGGAAACATGGGCAACTCCGGAATTGAACGGTTTGAGTCAACGTCACAGGGCCCCTCGCGATGGGACCGGTCTTTGCGCATCGCTTTGCTGGCGCCACCGGAAGCCAGCGGGATTCTCAGCTCAGAACCTTAACGACCAGTCACGTCCGAGCCTGACAAAGAGCTTGTCCGAGACGGCATCACTGCCGGTGTCCGAGGCAGAGCGGAGGCTGCGCGAGAGCCCTGCCCCCAGCACCCAATCCCGTGACAGCGCACGCTCAAGCGAGAGGTGCATCGCATAGTCGCGCGTGCTTCGGTCCTGGGTCAGGTTTTCGGTGGCAACATAGGTGGCGGCGAAGCCGAACGAGGTCTGCCGGTTCACTTCGATCGCGTAGCGCCCGCGTCCGGCGCTCACCAGCACCACATCGCCGTCTGCCTCGTCGCGCACACGGCGATCAAGAGAAATGGCGATGCGGTCGCGGCGAGACAGTCTTCGGCTATAATCGAGAGTTGTGATCACCCGCCGGCCCCCACCTTCGCTCGCTGTCACGCCCAGCGTGAGCGCATACCGTTGCTCTTGCCCAAGCGTGTGCATCACACCGCCTGTCAGGCTTAGCCGCGCGGGTGAGCTCTCTGGCCAGACCGTCTCCATCGAAAGACTGTACCGCCGCGCTCGCTGCCTGCGTGTCAGTGTGGCCTCAAAGCTGCGCCCCAACAGTGCATCGCTGCCGTCTTCTTGCTGAAAGGTAACGCCCTGCCGAAGTGCCAGAACCATATCCGGCGCAAGTTGGAAACGCTCGCGCAGCGATCCACTCAGGCTGAGGCTGTCCATGAGATCGCTTTGGGTCACCTGCTGATAAGCGATCCGCGTACCGCTGAGCGTCAGGCCAATCTGGGCAGGAAGGCCCCGGCGAAATTGCCCGGACAGTGCGAAACGGCTGTCGGTCCGCAAGCCCTCTCCGCTGATTTCGGTCAGGTCTTCGGGAACGGCGAGAACGCCGTCGTCAAGGTCGACAAGGCTGAGCGGCTCGAGAAAAGCCATCTCCCTGCGGCGCAGACTTGCCTGGGCGGCCAGTTGCGTCCTGGCGCCTCTCAGGCCATAGCGCAGCGCGAGCCCACCGTCGTTTACCGCGGAGCTTTCCTCCGCCCGCACCGTCGTATCGGCCGAGAGCGCCAGAGACGCGCGCCGGGTGACAGTAGACACGGTCGCCGAAAGCGTCACTGCCGCCGAGGAGGTTCTCTCCCGCCGCCCGGGCGCGAGGTCAAGGTTGCGACCGCTCTCGACGCGCTGATCCATCCCAAACGTCAGATTTTTGCCGCCGGGCCTCTGCTGCGCGCCCGCTGAAAGAGCCGTGGCAGCGATGACGGCAGCAGCGCCTATCAGTTTCCCCCACATGTCTGGCTCTACTCGAAAAGACGTCTGGTCGGCACGACGATCACGTCGCCCTCCTGCACCCGACTGATCGCCGCTGCGCTGCGCCCGTTTAGTATCGCTTCATAGTTGATTTTCCAGATCCGTTCGCGATTGCCATCACGCGGCGGCCGGCGCAGTTGGATGCGCTTGACCGCAGCGAAATCGGAAAACCCGCCTGCCAGCGACAGCACCTGCAACAGCGTCGTGCCCGGCGAAACTTCGACCACGCCCGGAGTATTCACCTCGCCCATTATGTACACTTTCCGCTGAGCCGGTGCGGGTGGCTCGGCAGGTTCAGCCAGTGACGCCAAACCGACATGGACGGTGGGGGCAACGGCGAAGTTGGAGGCGAGCGCAGCACTCAAAGCGTGACGAACTTCGTCCACAGTGCGCCCCTGTGCTGCGAGGCTGCCCGCGAGCGGCACTGAAATCCGTCCATCCGGCGCCACCAGCACTGATCCGTTCAAAGACTGATCTTCAAGGACCTCGACGGTCAAAATGTCTCCGGGGCGCACATGGTAGTCGGCGGCAACGCCCACCGATGCCCAAACCAGAAGCACCGGTAGACAGACGGCAAGCCGCCAGCATAGGTTCTGCATCACGTCCTTCTCCTGCCAGAAATCGTTGTGTGAACTTTGACGCCTGCGGCGCTGCCGCCCCGCTCCCGTAGACAGCTGGCGTGCCTGCAGCCTTCGGATCAGGTTCCCGCTGCGATCCCGCGTGTTGATGCCAATACGTGTCATCCGCCGAGCCGCCGCAGTGCCTCTCGCGCAGCATCGTACTGCGGCAGGCCGTCCTGCGCGCCAGCGAGCATCATTCCCCGGCGCAGCTCTCGCAGCGCGTCTTCGCGCCGCCCCATCTCGGCCAGCGCCAATCCGAGGTTGAAGGCGACAATCGGCTCGTCCGGCAAGCCGCGCGCTGCGGCCTGCAGATTGGGCAGAGCTTCGTCCGCATCGCCAGCCCTGAGCAGCGCCAAACCGAGCGTGTCGAGATATTGAGGATTTTTTGAGCCGATAAGACGCCGCGAAACCTCCAGCGCCTTTTCGTGTGACGCCATGTCATCCCGGTATAGCGCCAGCGCATTGGCGTAGTTGTTGACCACCACCAGATCGGATGGCCGTTCGTCGTAAAGCTGAGAGTAAAGCGTGATCGCCTGCTCGGCATTGCCCTCCCGCTCGAGGTCCAAAGCCGCCAGAATACGAAGGACACGCGCCTGCGGATTTGCCGCCAATGCAGCGCGAAGCTCTGCCCTCGCGGTGTCGGCATCGCCCTGCGCAAGCAACAGCCCATGCAACCGCTGCGCCGCAAGCACATGCCCGGGATCGGACGCGAGAACGCTGCGCAGCAAGCCGATTGCCTCGGGCGCGCGCCCTTGCGCTGCAAGCACGCTCGCCTCTAGGACACCGAGCGCGCCATTGTCGGGATATGCGTGTTTCAATTGCGTCAGCAGCGCTTCGGCATCCGCGAACCGCTCGGTCTGGACCTGGATACGAAGCATCTGCAGCGCCGCCCGGAACGATTTCTCACCGCCATCCCCAAGCGTGGTCTGCAACAAGCGGATACTTTCGTCGACGCGATTCTGACTGAAGAGCAGCGCCGACTTCAGACTGTTCGCAAGGTCTGTCGCCTCGCGCGCGCCAATCCGGGTCAGTGCCCCGACCAACTGCGCACCTGCGTCCGCGTCACCATTCTCCAGAAGGATCTGACCGAGCATCTGCGCCACGCTCAGGTCTTGGTACCCTTCAAAAGAAGCCGTCAGCGCGGCTTGCGCGGCATCGAGATTGCCCCGCTTCTGCTGGAAGCGCGCATACGCGATTGTCTCGCGCGGTCGCGCACGCGTGACATCGATCGCCTGTGCCAAACGCTGCTCCGCAAGCTCAACGTTGCCCTGCGCTTTCTGCGCTTCGGACAACAACAACAGTACATCCGGGTTCCGGGGGTCCTGGTCGAGCGCGCGTCGCAATGCGAGGACCGCGTCGGCACTCTCGCCTTCTCTTAGCGCAGCACCACCACGCAGGATCAACGCAGCGACATTGGAAGGATCCGATTCAAGAATAGCGGCGACGAGCGCATGTGCCCGGTCGGGGTCACGCTGCTCCAAAGCGAGCCGTGCAAGCGCAGCCCGGGCCTGGTTCCGCAGATCGCTTTGGCTGGTTTCGTCCACCACCCGCTCAAACGTCGTGCGTGCCGAGAGGGTGTCCCCCATGGCCCGCTGCAGCACAGCGCCGCGAAGCGCATAGTTGAGCGCACGGTCCGTACCCGCGTTTGCGGCCTCAAGTCGAGCGAGTTCGGCCAGTGCCGCCTGGTTTCCCCGCGTCACACCGAGCAGCCGGACCACCGCGAAATGTCCCTCTGACGCGGCATCATCAGGTCCTGCCCTCTTTCTTAGAAAGGCCTCTGCCCCCGCAACGTCGTCGCGCGACAGATACCAGTCGATCAACATGTCTGAAATGTCGGTATTTGTGGGGAACTGTGCGACTGCAGCCCGCAAAGCCGCACCGACCCGCTGGCTGAGCCCGAGTTCATCTAAGATCCGAACCCGGGTGATGTGGACCGAGTAAAGGTCCGGCGCCACGTCGAGCAATTGATCGATATAGAAGGGCGCGTCTTCGGGCGAAGGCCCATTGTAGAGCCAGTCGATCAACACAAAGAGCGCCGCAACATTGGCCGACCCCTCAGCCAAGATTTGGCGGGCTTCCTCCGAGGCTTCGGCCGCGGCAACCGCATCCTGCACCAGTTGGGCCGACCGATAGTCCGAAGCCGTCTTCAGAGCCCGGCTCTTGGCGTTCTGCGGGTCGAGCCGGAAGGCCACCTTCGCATGACGGTCGAGCTCGTCCCAATTTCCAGTTCGCAACGCCATTTCGGAGAGCCGAACACGGACCTCCAGCACATCCGGGTATTGTTCGACGAGGCGAAGATACTGCCCATACGCCTCAGCGTATTGGCCTTTTCCATACAGCAGATCGGCATATAATTTACGCCCCTCAAAATTGAAATTATCTATATCGATAAGATTTCGCAATTCAACAAGCGCGCGATCTACATCATCTTCTTGAATAAAGCCTTGAGCCGACAGAAAATACTCTGCTGCGCGCTCTTCGTGCGTCTTGCACGCCCCCAAGAGGGTCGCAGACAGCAGCAGCACAATACATCCGAGACGTTTCTTACCCATAACCCACAATCAAACTCACATGACAAGGCTCCCCAAAACGCCGAGCACTCCAGTCTTACTGAAACAGCCGCACAGTGCTGACATTGGAGAACCGGTGTCCGGGAAACACCGGCATCCTTAGGGATGCCGGTATATTGCTATTCCGACCAGTTTCGTTGCCGGTCAGGCCGCGGAGCGCTTTCCGGGCCCGCGGCGGCGCACCGCCGCGACGCCACCAAGTGCTGTCAGCAGCAAGATCAGGCCGGCAGGCGCGGGAACGGCGGCAAGAAAACCCGAAAGTGCCACCTTGCTTTCTCCCAAGCTCCAGCTGAACACCAGGTCCTCGACATTTGAAGCACCACTGATGGTCATGCTGTAGGGCGTCGACCCGTCTTTATCCAAACGGTCGGAAAGGTCTGCTTGCTTGCCACCCCAAGAGACCAGCACCGAGCCGGCAACGAGCGGCGGCCCAGCAAGCAGATCGAAAACACCCAACGCACCGGGCTTGAACGGATCGGCGAAGGTCGCGATGGTGAGCGATCCAGTCCCGGTCAGGAAGGCATCCACGAAGGCGTCCTTCGTCGAGAGGTTCAGGCTGGTGTCGGACTCGCTGGCGCTGGAAAGCGTTCCAAATGAATGTGAAACCGCTGTAGCGCCGACATCGACAGTCGGCGTTACGGGCGCTGCCTGCGCAACACTGGACGATACTGCAAAGGCAATGGCCGCGCCTTGCAGCAGGAATTTCAACTTCAACATCCTCGAACTCCTAAATTCAAACTCTTCAGAAGAGCCTTACTCAGAATAGCGAATTTCTCCGCCGCGATCATAGCAATCTGCCATGATTAAAACCTATAAAACGTAAACACCCACACCCAAGAATCGAGAAAAACATGAATCTTCAATGGAGAATCTTAATTTAGGGACTTTATTTTTGCCGCCAAAAAATTTCCAAAGTCTTATTTTGCAGAAAGAACGTAAGCGCTGTCACCGCGGCACGCCTGTTCAGCTTGACGGGTTCAAGTTCCATGGCAGGAGCTCGTCGATCCTGCTGGCGGGGTGACCGG
>NZ_JBSWYX010000053.1:0-6523 GCF_056161345.1 Salipiger sp. ABF4_146
CATTCCTCGGCGTGCCGATCGTGATCCCACACATAAACGCCGCGAAACGTGATCCCACACATAAACGCCGCGAAACGTGATCCCACACATAAACGCCGCGAAACGTGATCCCACACATAGGTTCTACTGAGCCAAGCAGGGCATAGCCGAAAGACGTCAGGTATAGCGTCTATCAGGGCCGTAGGGAGGACCTTCGGTTATCTTGTGTGGGTGGGGGTGCTGTACGCGCAAGCAGGTCTCTACGTGGCTAAAATCGGCCTCTGTGGCGATGGTATGAGGGTACGCTCTGCCGATCTGTCGGTGCGGCATTTCTAGCCAGCCTTGTTCCACTAGTAGATACACTAACTAATGTAGTAATATCAGTTACTTGATTGGATATTCTGTCTGCATTATAGAGATGGAAGCCCCTCTCCCCCTTCCTCTGGATAAAAGCTTGACGAAATCTGCCGAAATCTCCGCTGAACAACTGGCTGAACTCGAACGTATGGCCGAAACCCTGACGCCCCCCTTTCAGGGGAAGCCGTCCCGTGATGTTCGTCAAAATTTCCCGCTGTTTCCGGAACTTAGGGGGTCCGATCCCTACCGGCACAAGCTGGCCGACGCTGCTGAAGTCCTCTACGGCATGATCCAGAAGGACGAGCGTGTTCAGGCCAATTTCAACAAGCCGGTTCATCTGCTTGGCAGGGACCGTGGCAAGTTGGACGTTCTGCCGGACCGCCCGAAGATCGCACATCGCTTCGCCTTGGAACTGCTTCTGCACAGCATGGCCCATGCCCTGTCCCGTCCGCTGACGAAAGACCTGGATGGAAGGGAGACCCGCCGAAACTTCGTGGCTATCCCGCTGGACAACAAAGCGTTCTCGAAACCGCCGTTCAAGATCCCCAACCTCAACCGTTCCGTTTTCAGGACCATGGTCTATGCCCTCGCGATCTTTGACCCGGATAGGCAGGGCAAGCCGTGGCTCGAATACGTTTCCCCGATAAACTATCCCGGCAACGCGAAGCGAACTTGCGTGATGGCTGACACGCCCCTCCGCGAATGGATGTTCAGCCACGGCTTGATCTTCCCGTACCATCCGGACGGCCCGTCCCTGCGTAAATCTAAGTCGGCGAAGAAAGCTCGGAAGTCCCCGCTGTGGGTGTCCTACAAGGGCGAGACGAAAGATGCGGACACGACCTACGCCCCGCTTGATCGCCCGCTGTATGACGAAGAGGAAGTTCTGCCCGCGATCAATGCGGCTCTCGGCAAACAGAAGCTCGCCTGCCGGTTCGACAGTTACGCCGAATACGACAAATATTACGACTACCGCGAAGGCCGCCCGAAGACCGCTCTGGGCGGGAACAAGCGCCTCTATCGCCAGTTCTCCGAAGAGGATGGCCGGGGTGGTCGTCTCTACGGGCATTGGGTCCAGTACATGCCGTCCGAACTCCGTCGTCGTCTGACGATCAAAGGCAAGCCCGTAGCCGAACTGGACTTCGGAAGTATGCAGCTCGCTCTGCTCTACGCGATGGCGGGTGTTCCCGTGCCAGACGTTAAAGACCTCTACGACATGCCCGGCATGAACTTTCCCCGGGAAGATATGAAAATGGTCCTGACGCTCTCTGTCGGCAACGCCACGAGGCAGAAGACCGAGCGTGCTATTGACGGAAGACTTCGCGATGAGCAGCGTTCGAAGTCGGGGCTGGCCAAGAAGCTCTATGACGAGTTCTGGTCCCACCATGAGGCAGCAAACCCGCACCGGGTCAGCGGTGCCGAAGATCCTTGGATCGCCCTGCAACGCCTCGATAGCCGTATCGCCCTTCGCATCTTGGCCCGACTGCTCGGTCACGGCATTACCGCGATCCCCGTCCACGACAGCTTCATCGTTGAAGATCGCCATAAGGAGACGACACGTCAGGTGATGCTGGAAGTGTTCGCCGAGTACTGCCCGGGTACGCCCGTACGGGTGAAGATTACGCCAGAAGGTGCATGAAACCGCCAACACACCTGTACGGGGGGGGTGTCACCCCACCGGTTTCCGGCGTGCATAAGGGGTTATGAGACGACTAAGTAAAGTCCACTCCTTTGAAGCGACGATCTCCCATCGCGGCAAGATCATCGAAGCTCAAGGACAGTCGAACCTTTGGGAATTCGCAGGCCATTTTCATGCCATTACGGTCGCAGAGAATGTTCCATGTTTGCTGTCGGCTGGGCTGGTCTTCGCTGAACGCTGTCGGAGTAAGAACGGCTACGTTCTTGCGAACTTTGGGGTCCCTGACGCTGTTAAACAGGATCACTTCTACACCGGCAGAGCGTGCTTCTTTGGCCAGTTTTTGACATTCTCGATAGTCATCTGGATTTTCCCACGCGTCTGCGAACTTCGAAAGCTCAGGGTGTTGGGTGAGGTCCAGAACCTTGGTCGACGAAATTTTCGAAGAGAACGCTGTGTACGACAGTGCATTCTTCGGGAGACGAAGGCCCGGGGACTCACTGAAAAACAACGCACGGTAAAATGCACTCTCGTACACAGCTGTTTCTACGTCGTGAGCTGCATAGAAGACGCCATCTGGAGTACCTGCTTCGCGGAACCGGGAGCCACGATCGTTTGGCGAAACTCCCACGGCCGCATCGTACCGAAAGGGGGTCATTCTTAGATAATCAAGGTGTTTAGCGGCCTCGGGGATCGGGGGTTTAGTCCCCTCCAAGATGTCTTCCAACACGCCTTGCTCATGCCAGTCATCGACAAGCGAAGTAGTGGCGACCTGATGTTGTGCCTCAACAAGCCGCCACACTTCAAAATCTTCAAGGGCTACGAGACCGTCATACGACTGACCTTCGAGCATCCAAGTATTTGCAGACTTCATTAAGTCCCCCGATTGTCTTCATCAGCTCCAAGGGCTTTCCTCGAAGCGCAGTATTCTCTCTTCGGAGCCAGTCCTGAGCGGACTGTTGATCTCCACCTACGATGGCGAACAAAGAGCGATATACACGAACGAAAAACGCCGAGAATTCAAACTCTTTGTTGTTTTCTTTGAGGACGTAATCACCGGCTTTAATGCGCGTTGCTGTTGCTGGGCTTACGCCGATGATTTTTGCCAATTCTTGTCCGTTCACTCCTAACCACTCAGCGGCTTTTAAGAGTGCTTTCGTAAGTACCTTCTCCCTTTCCGACCCCACGTTCTTGGGGACCCTGTGCTGCTTGGGCATTTATGGACACTCCACCTATCTTGCTTCCTTGGACGTGGCTGCCACCACGTTCATTCCCTAGGAAATTTTTGATTAATTATTTTTCTTAGGAAAGAACTAACATACCTCGCTGAGGTTGCATACTAATTTTTAAGTATATGATTTTAATGAATAAAAATAATATTTTCGATGATCTTCGTCACTTCTTACCGAAGATCCACTCCAGCACCCCCTGCTTCCGCTGCGCTTCGCGGAGCAGTTCCATGGCCTGCTGATAGTCCGCGTCCCGGCGATCTAACTGGACCTGATGATCAGCCTTCAATCCCTCGATCTGTTCGCGCTGGGAGGCTCGCTCTTCGGTTAGCATTTTGGCCAAATCATCTGCCCGCTGTTCTGCCGCCTTCAACTGCTCTTCAAGGCGGGCAATAGTGATACTTGAGTGGTGATCGGTATCACTGGGGGTATCTGATGATGATCTGGTGGGTGTATCACGTTGGTCCAGCCATGAACGCAAATCATCTTGCGAGATCAACCAGTTGTTGCGGTTGTTTCGCGTTGCTTTTAAAGCCATTTTTTCGATAGCGACCATGATGGTACGGCGTGATACGCCCGCCTTATCGGCAGCTTGCTGAGGTGATAGCATGTGGTCGCCTTTGTGGTCGTTCCAGTGATTTTTGGGTGATCGTACCATGGAGAGTATCACCTTAGGCTATGCCGAATGCCGCGGGCTAGAACAGCTGCCCTTGCGGGTCACGATTGTACTCAAACCGCAGAGAGTGAACCTTCCGACCTCGTTTGATGGGCTTCCAGTCGATGAGCCAGCCATCCTTTGCCCGAAGTTCCTCAATGGCGGGTTCAATGACAAAGCGACGTGTTTGAGCGAAGTTTGCTCGATAGCTTTTCGGTGTCTCCATGATTAGGTGGAACTCTTCCACTTCGACCTGCCACCAGCTCTCAGAAGCTGGCCGGTGAAGCCTTTCGAGTTGTTCCAAGAGCCTCCACGAGTAGACAGACCGCAAGGCACTGGTTTGAGCGAGATGATACTTCGTAAACTGCGCGCGGAGGTCGGTCAGGTACGGAGCGATCTCTGGGTTAAACTTGATCGCGACCCAACCTTCACCCACGGCATAATCAGCGCGAGAGAGCCACGGGTACTTCGAAGTGATTTCGATGCCCTTAGCGCCGCTTTTATGCATCACGATAGACCGTTTCAGGATGTCATCTGATGCTCTCTTGAGGTCGGCGTATGCGTCTTTTGGGGAAATCCCAAACATCCCGCCGTAGTCTTCCGCAGTGATGCGGATCGCCTTGTCAGGGAGAGCCTTTGCTCGTGGGTTAAGGCGCGCCACCGCCAACATAACCAAACGCTTCTGAACTAGGCTCAGTTGCTGAGCCGATTGAACGACTGCGTTACTCATGGACACAGACACCTTGGACGGCAGTTGAGACTTCGCAGCGGTCAAATGTGAGGTCTTTCCGGTTATTGTGAGAGGCGTTCGACAGCACACAGTAACCGAATTTTGGTCGCTCGCCAGCCTGTGGACGAAGCAGGAAATTTCTCACATCTAGCAGGAAATTTCTCACACCAAGCAGGAAATCCCTCACAAATGCCCTGATTTTTTCCATTTCAGCCAGCTGCTTAGGCCTATAAACAAGAGAAAAACAAGAAACAAAGGTCCCGTATACGGATACCAACCAATGTTGAGGGGTTAGGGATTTCCTAAATGGGTTTTTATCCGCTTTACAGTCACGGCTTGCCACTGTCCGCGACCGCTAGGCGTCGGAACACCACGCTGGTTCAATTGCCGTGCCAGTTCTCGCAGGCTCATAGAGCCGTCAGGGTCGATCTCCTGTAGGACGTGAGCCTTATCCGCTGCGATGGCTTGTGCCTTAGCCTGATGCGCCTCACGGGCCTTCTGAGCGTCCTCTGGCGTTCCTCTGCGTCCAACGAAGGTGCCGTCCCGATAAGCCCCTAACTGCGTTCCACGGGCCTTAGCGGCAGCCAGAGCCTCTTTCGTGCGACGACTGATCTGCTCCCGCTCCTGTTCAGCCACCAGCGCCATGATCCCCACGGTGAGCCGGTTGGCTTCCGGCATGTCAGCTGCAACGAAGTCGATGCCTGCCCGCTGTAGGCCTAGAAGGAAATGAGCATCACGAGCGAGGCGATCCATCTTCGCTACGACCAGCTTCGCGCCATAAGCACGGCACTTCGCGATGGCTTCTTGCAGCTGAGGTCGATCAGCCTTTTTGCCGCTCTCAACCTCGACCACCTCAGCGATCAACTCCCACTGCCCGCCATTCAGGAAGTCCGTGACTGCCTTACGCTGAGCATCGAGGCCTAAGCCGGATCGTCCCTGCCGGTCAGTAGAGACGCGCAAATAGCTGACGAACTTCGTATCTGGCACGGTCAACCTCAAACGTTACACTTCATCATACGAGCGTAAGATGAAATGTAACGGCAGTAAATGCCTAATGAGGTAAGATTGAAAAGTTACCCACCTAGTAAGTTAAAGTTAGCCACCTAGTAAGGTGTAGAGTAAGCATATAATTTTTTTTAATAGTTTCAGCTACTTGAAGTTTTGCTAGTCATTCAAGTGCAAGCACAAGGGGCAATTACTATTTAACAGGGTGGAACCAAGCTTAAATTGTTTCGTGTGCCTGCGGAAACGTCATGCGGGTGAAGATAAGGGAAGGCCCAGCTTGGCGGCCCCGGCCTTCCCTCTTTTGATTGAAAGGGAGCTGGTATGCAGCCTGACAACCATGAAAGCGAAATGGGGATTAGTTCCGCACATCGCAAGTCTGACCATAGCCTGATCGTGAGGTGGGGCAAGTCGGCCTTCGAAGCGACCGGCCACGGCGTGTATGTTCTGCCGCTTGTTTTGCTGATCCTTTTCGCTGTTGGGGTCTTCTGGCCGTGATCTTCGGGCTGCACTGAGGATCGTCTCTGGTGCAGCCCTGATGACGCTTGGAGCAGAGGGCGAGTGCCTACCCGGGGGTACCCCGTTCCCGTACATGGCTAAGACCACGGATAGGGCGTGGAGCTTGTAACCCCACTCAGCCTATGCGCCGTGTTCGATGCTTGCCCTGCACCGAGGGCTTTCGTCATTTGAGCAACGCACGGGAGCTTTCGTCATTTGGGGGACAGCTGCACTGCCCCACCAGAGCCGCATAGCAGCTCGAGGAAGGGCGTAGGCTCCGGTTCTCTTGCCCCCTCGCCCAAAAGGCGAAGGCACGCTCTACGGGCAGCATACAGCCTCTCTTGGGCTTCATTCCTCGGCGTGCCGATCGTGATCCCACACATAAACGCCGCGAAACGTGATCCCACACATAAACGCCGCGAAACGTGATCCCACACATA
>NZ_JBSWYX010000054.1:0-5706 GCF_056161345.1 Salipiger sp. ABF4_146
GCGGTCTTCACCGTCGCCTCGTCAATGTCGTACCACGCCACCCGCACCTCCGGCAGCGTGCCACCGCCTCCGGCCTCGGCAACATAGGTGATGCTCTCGCGGCGGCTGCCGCTGAGCGCGCCCCGCTCGTCTTGCTCGGACAAGCGCGGCTCGTCCGGATAGGCGGCCAACCCCGGCAGCGGCGCAGCCTCCAGCAGCGGCGGCAGGAACATCGGCGAAACCCCGGCAACCTCGGCGGTCAGCCTGCGCGTCAGGCTGTCCCCCGGCACCATCTGCGCCGCGCCCTCGATCTCTTGCGTCAGCGTCAGGTCAGAGGCGGCGATGAAAGGATCAAGCCCTTCTGCCCCTTCGGGCACAACCCCGGAAAAGCCGATGGCCTCGGTGGTCAGGCGGCTCTGCCTTGGCGCGCCGCTGTCCGGGTCCTGCCATGTCACCAGAATTTCCTGCGGCGGCAGCGTAAAGGCCCCGGGCACCATCGGCGAGATCGAGTAGCGGCGCGTCACGCCCGCCCATGTCTCGCCCTCCACCCGTTCCGAGGTGGGGTTGGTCGCACGCCCCGGCAGGCGCACCAGAAGGTTCGGCGCCTCGAAATCCGGCCAGACCGGCGGCGTCGGCATGAAGGTCGGCACCAGCAGCGTCAGCCGCAGGCTCAGCGGCTGACCGGGAATCGCGGTGGTCTCCGGGAAGTCCACCCGAAGTTGCGGCTCCTGCGCCGCTTCCTGCGCGGCGACAGGCAGCGCCAGCAGCAGCGCCAGCAGCAGGCCACTCCAGCGGATCATTCCCCTGCCTCCTCGGCGGGAGGCGCTGCCGCGGCAGCTGGCGCGGACGCCGCCTCGAGCGCAAAGCGCATGCGCAGGAAATCCCCGGTGCGGGTGTCCACCGTGTTCATCCAGGCGTCGGCGGTCAGCAATTCACCGCCGCCGCCCTCGTCGCGCGGGCGCAGGGTCTCTTCGCCCTGCCCGCTTTCGTTGTCGTACACCTCTTCGTCGGCACCGATCCCACGATCTTCGCCGGTGTCGGACTGCGCCTGCATGTCCTCGACATAGGCCACGATGCGGTTGGCCGTCGCGAGGTTCTCTGCCGCACCGGGATAATCGGGATCGCGCTGCAGCGCGGTTTCGAAGGCGCGCACCCCATCGCGATAGCTGCGCGACTTGATCTGGGCCAGCCCCTGCACCATCGCCGCCTGCGCCGTCTCGACCCGGTTCAGAACCTCGATCGCGGCGGTGTATTGGCCGTCCTTGTACAGCGCGATGCCGCGCCAGAGAGGATCGACGAAATGCTCTGCAGCCCGGTCGAAAGCCTTGTCCTCGAACGCCAGCCGCCCCTGTTGATCGGGGGTGAGAAACCAATCGGCAACCCCGTCGGCGCGCGCGGCCTGCGGCTGTGCCAGCACCGCCAGCGCCGCGATTGCCACCCAGCGCATGGTCCAGCCGCGCCGGAACCACAGCAGCAACAGCACCGCCGCCGGCCACGCCAGCCAGTCGGCGCGGTCCAGCCATGGCTGCTCCACGTCATCAAGCTGCGCCCGCCGGTAGGCGGCGTTGAGCAGACCGTCGAGCCGGTTGATGTCGCTGGCATCTGGCGTCACCGCCACCACCGGCACCGACAGCGCGTCGAGCCCCCGGTCGTCATTGCCTTCCGGACGCAGCGCCAGCACCGCCAAGGGCCGCGTGCTGGCATTGAAAGCCGCCACATCGGCGGGATCGACGCTGTCGGCCACGAACAGAATGCCGCCCGGCGCATCCTCGTCCGCCAGCAGCGCCTCGGCCAGAGCGAGCGCATCGCTCGCCACGGCGCCTTCCTTGGGCATGATTTCGGGCGTGAGCCCCTCCAGATAAGGCAGCATGATCTGCGCGTCCTCGGTCATTGGCAGCACCACATGCGCGGTGCCAGCATACGCCAGCAGCGCCGTGCGCGCGCCGGCCCGCAATTCAAGGAAATCGCGGATCTTCTGCTTGCCACGTTCCAGCCGCGACGGCGCGATGTCGGTGGTCTCCATGCCGGGGGTGACGGCAAGCACCACCGCCGCCGGCGCCGATTGCGCGGCAAAAGGATCGGGCACGCGCGACCATGTCGGCCCGGCCGCGCCGAGCAGCGACAGGATGAGGATTGCAGCCGTGCTGTCGATCGGGGTGATGCGCCGCCGCCGATGACGCCCGACGGTCAGCGCCGCGCGCAGATGCGGCGCGATGCCTTCGGCCAGCAGATGACGGTCCCGGTCGGCACGGCGCGCCAGCCACCACAGCAACAGCACCAGCGGGATCAGCAGCAGCCACAGCGGACGCAGAAAATGAAACGCCTCAAAGACCAGCGCCAGATCGGTCATCACAGCGCCCCCCTGCTCTCAGAGATGCGGAACAAAGCCCAGGCACCGCTCATGACGCCACCTCCGTCCTGCCGCTCGGCTGCGCGGCGCGCCGCATCCGCCGCAGCACCATATAAGCCAGCGACGCCAGCCCCAGCAGCGCCGCCAGCCCCATCGGCACCCACGCCAGCGCGCGCCTTGGACGGAACGACAGCGTCTCGGTCTCGCGCGGGGCCAGCGCGTCGATGCGCGCGTACACCGCATCCAGCGCCGCCTCGTCCTCGGCGAAGAAATAGGCTCCGCCGGTGCGCGCGGCGATGGTCTGCAGCGCCGCCAGATCGACCCGGTTCTCGCCAGTGGTCTCGGGATCGCCCACGCCGATGGTGTAAATCTCGACACCGCGATCCGCGGCGATCTCGGCAGCATTCACCGGGCTCATGCGGCTGGCGGTGTCCGAGCCATCGGACAGCAGGATCAGCAGGCGCTGGTCGATGTCGCTGCTTTCGAAAGTACGGATCGCAAGGCCGATGGCATCGCCAAGCGCCGTGTGCGGCCCGGCCATGCCAACCTCGGTGCGCGCCAGAAGATCGGTGACGGTCTGCAGATCGTCGGTCAGCGGGGTCTGCAGATAGGCCGCCGAGCCGAAGACGATCAGCCCCATGCGATCGCCCTCGCGCCCGGCGACAAAGCCCGACACCACGTCTTTCACTGCCGCAAGGCGCTGTTTGGCGCTGCCATCCGGGCTCGAAAAATCACGCGCGTCCATCGAGCCCGAGATGTCGATCGCCAGCACCACGTCCCGTGCCGCCGTCTCGATGGTGATCGGCGCGCCAACCCGTTCGGGACGTGCCAGCGCCAGCACCAGCAGCGCCCAGCACAGCCCCGCGGTGAGCGTCGACAACACGGGGCGCGACAGGATCACCGCCCCAGCGCGCGGCTCGGCCCCCGCCGCTTCGGTCATCCGGCGAAAGAACGGAAACCGCAGCGCGCTTTCCCGTTCGCGGTGCGGCGGCACCAGCCAGCGCACCAGCAGCGGCAGCGGCAGCAACAGCAGCATCCACGGCGCAGCGAGCGAGATCATGCGGGCACCTCCCTTCGGGTCGTCGGGGCGCGGCTGGCCCGGTGCCCCTTGAGCCACGCCTCAGCGGCGGCCAGCAGGTCTGGCGACGGCGCCGCCGCCTCGTCCCGATAGGGCGCGCTGCGCAACTCGGCGCCCGCGGCCTCGGGGAAGGCGCCGCGCCCGGAACGACCCAAGAAGTCGATCCACGCCGCGCCGGTCAGCGAGGCCACCTCCTCGCGCGGATAGGCCGCCAGCGCGGCCCGGCGCAGGATCACCGCAAGCTCTGCCGTGGTGTCGGCGCGGCTCAGCGCGCGGAGCGCCTCGCGGCGATAACGGTTGTCCCGATGCGCCCGCGCCCAGCACCACAGCCCCCACGCCATCAGCGCCACAACAAGCAGCGCTAGCGCGACCCAGCCCCATGTCTGCGGCATCAGCGACACCGGCGCGGGAAGCGGTGGCTCCACCAATTCATCGATGAGCGACACAAGGCTCTCGACCTCTGGCGTTTCGTCCTCGTTCATCTTGGTCCAAGCCCCAGCAACCGCCGCATCTGCGGCAGGGTCTCTTCCCCGGCCGAAAGCGGCAGCACGGCCACACCGAAGCGGCGCTGCCAGTCGAGCACGTCGGCCAGTCGGCCCTTCGACATTTCGATCAGACCGCGGCGCGCGTCCGGCGCGTCGGTGTCGATCTCGGCCTGCAGTTCGCCGTCGGTGACGATCAGCCGCAAGCCTTTCGGCAACTCGCCGGCGCTGGGGTCAGTCACCGGCACGAGGATCAGATCGTTGTGCCGCGCCAACCCCGAGACGATGCGGTCCGTCTCGGCGTCGATGCCGTCAAAATCACTGAGCACGATGATCAGGTGGTTGCGGCTGGCAATCCGCGCCACCGCGCGCAGCACCTGCGTCAGCCCCAAGGGCGGCACATTCGGCGCCTCGGCGTGCAGAATTTGGTTCGCCTCGGCCAGCGCGGTCATGAACCGGTTGAGCGCCCCACGGCTGCGCTGGGGCCGGATCTCGGCCAAAAGCTCATCGCCGAAGACGATGCCCCCCACGCGATCCCCCTGATCGAGAATGCGAAAGGCGGTCATTGCCGCGGCCTCGGCAGCGGTGACGGACTTCATTGCCCGCTTGGTGCCAAAGAACATCGACATGCGCTGGTCGACCACCAGTAGCGCCGGGCGGTCACGCTCTTCGGTCATCACCCGCACGTGCGGCTTGCCGGTGCGGGCGGTGACCTTCCAGTCGATGGCACGAATGTCGTCGCCGGGCAGGTAGTCGCGCAATTCCTCGAAATTCAGCCCGCGCCCGCGCAGGCGCGAGGCATGGCGTCCATTGAGCACAGACTGCGCCGGTTGCCGAGGCAGGAAGCTGAGGCCGCGCGCCGGACCTTCAAGGCTGCGCAGATAAGCGAGATCAGTGTGAATGCGCGGATCATCGGTGACCTGCGGAGCCTTGGGCAATGTCCCGGTGCGGATGCGGGCGGCGCGGTCCTTCATGGTCTCCTCCTTGGGCCCTGATCAGGGCAGCGCCACCTGCCGGACGATTTCTGCGACCACGTGATCGGGGCTGACGCCCTCGCCCTGCGCCTCGTAGGACAGGCCCAGCCGGTGGCGCAGCACGTCGGGCACCACGGCCCGCACGTCCTCGGGATCGACGTAGTCGCGCCCGGCAAGCCATGCGTGGGTGCGCCCGCATTTGTCCAAGGCCAGCGAGGCGCGCGGACTGGCCCCGACCTCGATCCAGCGCTTGAGATCGTCACCAAACTCAGCAGGCACCCGCGTGGCGTTGACCAGATCGGCGATGTAACGCTCCATCTCGGGCGCGACGTGCAGCGCCGCGATCTCGCGCCGCGCGGCAAAGACCGCTTCTTGCGGGATCGGGGCCGGGCGCTCTGTGGCAGAGGCGCCCTGCCCGGCCTGTGCCGCCTGTGCGGCGATCTCTTCGCCCCGTACGAGGCGGATCACTTCGACCTCGTCCTCGACCGGCGGATAGGTGATGTTCACATGCATGAGAAAGCGATCCATCTGCGCCTCGGGCAGCGGATAGGTGCCCTCTTGCTCGATAGGGTTCTGCGTCGCCATGACCATGAACAGCGGCTCCATCTTGTGGGTGGTGCCCGCGACGGTCACCTGCCGTTCCTCCATCGCCTCGAGCAGCGCCGCCTGCACCTTGGCGGGCGCGCGGTTGATCTCGTCGGCCAGTACGAGGTTGGCAAAGATCGGCCCGGCTTCAAAGCGGAACTCTCCGCCGCCCTCGCCCTGATAATAGACCTCGGTGCCGGTGACATCCGAGGGCAGCAGATCGGGGGTGAACTGGATGCGGCTGAAGTCGCATTCGAG
>NZ_JBSWYX010000055.1:0-3921 GCF_056161345.1 Salipiger sp. ABF4_146
CGACCGCTGCCCACAAGCCTTCTTCTCAGCAATCGCACTCGCTGCGACCGTAATCTTCTGGCTTTGAAGGAGAACGAGTCCTGAGCCTAGCGGTTCTTTCAAACACGCGCAGGGCCTCGCCCTATGGCCTGCACACATGCCGCTTGCCGTAGCACGGTCTTTGGGGCATGTGACTTCATCCACAGTTTCGACATGGCAGCCGGAAAGGATCGGGTCATGGACTACAGCAGAATGGGCGGCGCGCGGCCGGGCTCCAACAAGCCGCGCTTCAAGGCCGAAAACCTCAAGCGCGACGGCAAGGCCGGCACCGGCGGCAAGGCCAGCAAGGCAGAGCTTCTGGCGCGCATGAAGGCGCAGGCCGAGGCCAAGAAACAAGACTGAGGCCGCGCGCTGCCGGGCTCTCCCCTGCAGCGCAGACAAGGCCCCAAACAGATCGGCACTCAAAAGAAAAAGGCGCGGGACATTCCCGCGCCTTTCGTCTGTCCGGGAGGGCCCGATCAGTTCTTTTCTTTATCGACCATCTTGCCGGCCGAAATCCACGGCATCATGCCGCGCAGCTTGGCGCCGGTGGCTTCGATGCTGTGCTCGTCGTTGGCACGGCGCGATGCCTTGATGGTCGGCTGGCCAACCGCGTTCTCGAGCATGAAGTCGCGCACGAACTTGCCCTGCTGGATGTCGGTGAGGACGTCCTTCATCGCCTTCTTGGTCTGCTCGTAGGGCAGGATGCGCGGGCCGGTGACGTACTGGCCGTACTCGGCGGTGTTGGAGATCGAGTAGTCCATGTTGGCGATGCCGCCTTCATAGATCAGGTCGACGATCAGCTTCACTTCGTGCAGGCACTCGAAGTAGGCCATTTCCGGCGCGTAACCGGCTTCCACCAGCGTCTCGAAGCCGCAGCGGATCAGCTCGACGAGGCCACCGCACAGAACGGCCTGCTCACCGAAGAGGTCGGTTTCGCACTCTTCGCGGAAGTTGGTCTCGATGATGCCCGAGCGGCCGCCACCGATGGCCGAGCAATACGACAGGCCGATCTCCAGCGCCTTGCCGGTGGCGTCGTTGTTGACGGCCACGAGGCAGGGCACGCCGCCGCCCTTGACGTATTCACCGCGCACGGTGTGGCCCGGACCCTTCGGCGCCATCATGATGACGTCGACGCCCGGCTTCGGCTCGATCAGGCCGAAGTGCACGTTCAGGCCGTGCGCGAAGGCGATGGCGGAGCCTTCCTTCAGGTTGTCATGCACGTACTTCTTGTAGGTCTCGGCCTGAAGTTCATCGGGCATGGTGAACATGATCAGGTCACACCAGGCCGCCGCTTCGGCGATGCCCATGACCTGCAGGCCTTCGGCTTCGGCTTTCTTGGCCGAGGGCGAACCTTCGCGCAGGGCGACGACGATGTTTTTCGCACCGCTGTCGCGCAGGTTCAGCGCGTGGGCGTGGCCCTGGCTGCCATAGCCGAGGATCGCCACTTTCTTGTCCTTGATCAGGTTGATGTCGCAATCACGATCATAATAGACGCGCATGGGTCTTTCCTTCCTTGATCTGCGGGCGATTGATCGCCGCTTCGTTGTGGGGGACAACATAGGCACCGCGCACCGATACGGGTTGCGTTTTTCTTGAGTATTTGCAGGAAAGATGAAAGATCATTCTCGAAATGATCAGATAACGGCAAAATCATGCTTGATGATACCGACAGGCGCATCCTGCGCCAGTTTCAGGCCGCGCCCGACCTGCCCGGTGCCGAACTGGCCGAGCGCGCGGGCGTCACAGCCTCGACGCTTGCCCGGCGGCTGGCGTCCATGCGCGACAAGGGCGTGCTGCGCGGCACCCGCGGCGTGATCCACTGGCCGGCGCTCGGCTACGAGCTGGAGGTGTCGCTGCGGGTGACCCTCGACAAGACCGCGCCGCGCGCCTTCGACGAGTTCATCGAGGCCGCGCGGCAGGTGCCCGAGGTGATCGAGATCCAGACCTTCCTCGGCTCGATCGACGTGCGCCTCGCGGTGATCGCCCGCGACCTGTCGCACTACCAGCAGCTCTATCGCGGCCAGATCCTGCCCCTGCCCCACATCTCGGACATCGAGGCGCTGATGCACGTCGCGCTGGTGCGCTCTGATGAAACGGTGCCGCTGTGATGGAGCTTGACGACATCGACCGCGCGCTGGTGCGCGCCCTGGCCGAAGACGCGGGCGCCAGCGCTGGCGCCCTCGGTCGCAAGCTCGGCCTGTCGCAACCCGCCTGCTGGCGCCGCATCCAGCGGCTGCGCGATGCCGGGGTGTTTCGCAAGCCCCGCCTCGATCTCGACCTCGAGGCGCTTGGGTTCGGCGTCACCGTGTTTCTTGGCGTGAAACTGGCCACCAAGGGCCGCGTCAGCCTCGAGGATTTTGAGCGCGCGGTCTCGGCCATCCCCGAGGTGCAGATCGTCGAGCACGTGCTGGGCGCCTTCGACTACCGACTGCGCGTCATCGCCCGCGACCTGCCGGATTTCGAGCGGGTGCTGCGGCGGCGGATCATGACCCTGCCCGGCGTCGGCCATGTGGAAGCCAACGTCGTGCTCAGCGAGGAGCGCCGCCCCGGCCCGCTTTGACCTGCTCCCTGCGGCGTGATCACGACCATCGGAGGTTTTGCCAATCCCTGCGCAACGCGCTACCCCCTGCGCAACAACAAAGGAGTATGCCAATGGCACTGCGCAAGGACGTGGACCCAAACGGTCTCGATGAATTCTCGGTGGTCTTCACCGACCGCTCTCTCAACCACATGTCCGCCGCCTTTCAGGGGGTGATGCGGGACATCTCCGAAGGTCTGCGCGAGGTCTACGGCGCCGATGGCATCGCCGTGGTCCCCGGCGGCGGCACTTACGGCATGGAGGCAGTCGCCCGCCAATTCGGCCGCGGCGCCAAGGCGCTGGTGGTGCGCAACGGCTGGTTCTCTTTCCGCTGGAGCCAGATTTTCGAAGCCGGCGGCTTCGGCGGCGAGGTCACGGTGATGAAGGCCCGCGCCACCGGCAACGGTCTCGAGGTGCCCTTCGCACCGGCGCCGATCGAAGAGGTCACCGCGAAGATCCGCGAAGAGCAGCCCGAGATCGTCTTCGCGCCGCACGTGGAGACCGCCGCCGGCATCATCCTGCCCGACGACTACATCACCGCGCTGGCGAGCGCGGCGCATGAGGTCGGCGCGCTGATGGTGCTCGACTGCATCGCCTCGGGCTGCGCCTGGGTCGACATGAAAGAGACCGGCGTCGACGTGCTGCTCTCGGCACCGCAGAAGGGCTGGAGTTCCACCCCTTGCGCGGGCCTTGTGATGATGTCGCAGCGTGCACTCGACCGGCTGGAGCAGACCACCTCCGACAGCTTCGCGCTCGATCTGAAGAAATGGCGCGACATCACCGCCGCCTACGAGGCAGGCGGCCATGCCTATCACGCCACCATGCCCACCGACGGGCTGCGCATGTTCCGCGACGCCATGGCCGAGACCCGCGCGTTCGGCTTCGCCGAGGCCAAAGCGGCGCAGTTCGATCTGGGCCGCAAGGTGCGCGACCTTCTGGCGTCGAAAGGTGTCACCTCCGTCGCCGCCGACGGCTACGGCGCGCCGGGCGTGGTGGTCAGCTATACCACCGACCCCGAGATGAAGAGCGGCCGCGCCTTCGCCGAGAAGGGCGCGCAGATCGCCGCCGGCGTGCCGCTGCAGGTGGACGAGCCTGCTGGCTTCTCGACCTTCCGGCTCGGCCTTTTCGGTCTCGATAAGCTCAAGGACGTCGACGGCACCGTGGCGCGCCTCGACAAAGTCCTCGGCGACGTGCTCTGAGCCTCATCCTGCGGTCGGGGCGACGACCGCAGGGCCTCGGGAGGGGGGAGAGGAAGGAGGAGAAGGGGGTTATCTCGAGGAGGGAACAGCGGAGCGCATAGGTGTTCTCCAAGTAGTAGGAGG
>NZ_JBSWYX010000056.1:0-3879 GCF_056161345.1 Salipiger sp. ABF4_146
CCGGTCACCCCGCCAGCAGGATCGACGAGCTCCTGCCATGGAACTTGAACCCGTCAAGCTGAACAGGCGTGCCGCGGTGACAGCGCTTACGGCGGTGCTGGACTTGCGCTCAACAAAGCGTCGATCGACAAAGCCCAGATGCTGATCCGCAAGGGCACGAACCCCGAGATCGACAGCTACTCCGCCTTCCTCGAGAACGATAAGACCACCACGACCGGGCTTGCCGGCTACCTGCGTGATCGCGGCATTGAGCATGTGGTGATGTGCGGACTTGCGACTGACTTCTGCGTTGCCTTTTCGGCTCTCGATGCCATCGCGCTGGGCTTCAAGGTCACGCTCATCGAGGACGGCTGCCGCGGCATCGATCCCGCAGGCGTTGCGGCCCAGGTGCAGGCAATGAAGGACTCTGGCGTCACCATCGCCTGAGGCAACCCAATCGTTGCATGTATTCCGTTGACTTAAAAAAGAGAGCTCCCCAGAAAAGGGGTGCTCTCAAAAACCTGAAGATCTGCTCCGATAGCGTTAGTCGGTGTAGAGCGGAACCATAAGAACGGTGGTCTCGATTCCGTACGGCAGGATCGTGACGGTGTGAGTTTCAGGATCATCGCCGCCGATATCGATTTGGCTTGCCGCTTCACAGACCTTTTCGTGCGCTTCTGTTTGAGAACTTGCACGCTCTTCAGCTGCAGCTGCGATTTCCTCAGAAATCCCGACAATATAGTCGTCACACTTCACTTGGGTGATGTTTGCGAACGCGCCACTTGCGGACATCGAAAGTGCGAGAGAGAAAATCGAGATTTTATTAAACTTCATCGGTATTTCTCCGAGTTGTCAGTGATTCATATGCTATTGAGGAACTTAACTTAACGCAACGATAACTCATTGTGACATATAGATTTCACATTTATGCCATGCACCCCATCACTCACGATAGTCGTCTTACGCCTTGTATCTTTGTTTCCGGCTTAGCCTAATGCCCTGCTTCAGGATGAACGCCTTCAGCGCCACTGTGAAATCCGATGCCTTTATGCTTTGCCGCTCCTTTCTCCGAGAGACAAAGGAATGCGTCGCCAATCACTCGCGCCAACTTCGCAGTATCGAGCTTAAGACATAGTGCCGGTTGCACTGTTAGGGGAAAAGCGAGCATGAAGGCATTCGTACCTGTCTACAGGTTTATTTTATTTATGTGGCGAGTCCGCTGAGGGCGGTGGCAGCAGGTCCATCTCCTCACCGGTTAGTTCGGTGTGCATCATCTGCAGGGTCACATTGCCCGGGTTGCGCGCCAGCGCGTCCTCCAGCAGCGCGCGGCCCCGCGCCTCGTCGCCGGTGGCGAAGGCGATGCGGACCTGCATGATCCACGCATCCGTCAGTTGCGGATCGAGCCGGGTGGCCTCGGCGAATGCGTTCGAGGCGGAGGGCATATTGCGCATCACCAGCGCCATGCCGCCCAACTGCAGGTGGGTTTCGGGGAAATCGAGACGGCTGGCCATAGAGGCCTGCCACTCGGCAAAGGCCGCGCGCAACGCCCGTTTGTAGCGACCGGGCATATGGGCGATTTGCGCATCGAGCATTGACTGCGCAGCTGCCATGCGCACCGAGCGCGAAGGATCGCTGAGCGATTGAATGACGCGCGGCGCGCGTTCCATGGCCGGGGCGGAGCGCTGCAAGCGGACGGCGGCGCTGCGCACCAGTGGGTCGGGGTCTTGCAGCAAAGCCTCCAAGGCCGCGGCCTCGGCGGGATCGCCCGCCTGTTCCAGCAGGTAGAGCGCGGTGGCGCGCACGATGCCCGCCATATCGGTGTCTTGTGACAGGCTTCGCAGCTCGGGCGCGGCGCGGGCCGGATCGCGGCGGCCATGGGCGAGCACCTCGCCGTAGTGCGGGCCGCGATGGGTGCTGTCGGGGAACCACTCCTCAAGCGTCTCGGCGGCCCATTCGGGGCTCTGGTCTTCGTGGCAGGTGGTGCAGGCATCGGGGGCGGCGGTCTCGGCGGCAAGATCCGGGCGCGGGATGCGGAAGGAATGGTCAGCCCGCCAGTCGTTGCCCATGTAGACGCGTTCCACCATGTGGCAATTCTTGCACTGCGCGCCCGCTGAGCCCTCGGGGTGATGCGTGTGTTCGGGGCCATCGAAGACGTCGAGCGGCAGCGACGGGAACTCCGGGTTGCCCGCCGGGCTGTGGCACTGGGTGCAGACGGCGTTGCCCTCGGCGATCAGCTCGGCCTCATGCGGCAGGTGGCAGTTCGAGCAGCTGACGCCTTCGGCGTACATCTTCGATTGCAGAAAGGAGCCGTAGACATAGACCTCGTCGAGGATCTGCCCGTCGGCCTCATAGGCACCCTCGCGCAGAAGCGAGAGGTTGTAGGTGTCGTGATACGGCGTGCCGGGCACGGGGTTGCCGTCGGTGTAGGGCTCGCGCCGCGAATGGCATGTGGCGCATTGTTCGATCGCCTGAGCGGGGTCGGACATGTCGACGGGGAAGCCGGAGGCAGGGGGCGGTGCTTCCTGCGTGGTCTCATAGGTCTCGGCCCATTGGGCATGCGCCGCGCCGGGGCCGTGGCAGGCTTCACAGCCGACGCCGATCTCGACCTGCGTCGAGGCAAAGCTGCGGGTCTGCGGATCGTAATTGGCCTCGAACCCCGTGGCGTGACAGGCGGCGCAGCGGCTGTTCCATGTCTTGTAGGGGCCGGTCCAGTGCAGCCCGTCGTCGGGCGCATAGTTCTGCTGCGGATAGAGGTGGAACCAACCGCCCTTCTCGGTGTCCCAGACCACGTCAAAGCTCTGCAGGCGGCCCGGCTCGGTTTCGAGGATATACTGTTGCAGGGGCTCGACGCCGATCACCGAATGCACATCGTAGTCGGTGGTGACCCCGTCGAGCTCGGTGACGCTGACGCGCGGCGTGCCGTCCTCGGCGCGGGTGAAGCGCGCCTGCATGTCCCCGAGCGTAAATGCGCTGCCGTCGAAATCCGCGCTGATGTTGTCGGCGGTCGGCAGCGTCCAAGCGAGGGCGTGGTGCGAGCCTTCCCAATCCGCGCCGGCGGCCTCGTGACAGGCGATGCAGCGCTCGGAGCCGAGGTAATCCTGAGAGTGAGCGGGAATCGCAGCCACGACTACTGCTCCGACTGTCAGAAAGAGAGTCCATATGCCGCAGAGCTTAGAACATGCGTCCGCATCTCTGAGCTCAGCTTGAGCTTCCGTGTGGCTAGGAACATCGTTCGCTAAGGAGCGGAGAGGCAGGCGATTTCTCTTAAACACAGATCACTTCCAACGTTGTTTTCGGCTCAGGCGCGGTCAAAAGGTCGAGGCGCTTGTTTAGGATTGAGAGGCGGAAGGGCACTGACTTCGGAATTCTTGTGTCGGCTTGATCGCGTGACCTGCAGCGCTCCCCGCAGCGACGTCCAGGCCGAGCCGCCGGGATTGGCAGTCCCGCCACCTCTGTAGCGCTCAGCGCCAAGCGCCAGCAGCGCCGCCTCAACCGGCGCGGCACGGCGCGGATCCGCCCCCTCGACCCGCCCGGCCCAGAGATCGAGTGCCGGGCGTAGCGCGGTGTAATCGCTACGCCCGATGACCTGCATCAGCGCGCGCCAGGCATGGCGCTCCGAGGCAAGCTCGGTTTCGCGTCGCAGCGCCAGACGCCGTGTCAGCTCGGGCAGCAGCCAGCGCAGCACCAGCCACAGAAGGCTAAGCGCCAGCACCGCAGCCAGCGCCAGCAGCGCGATGAGTCGCTGATCGAGCGGCGCGCTACGCCCCGGCGGCGGGCCATCGATCTGCAACTCAAGGCCTGGGGCAGACGCGGTCTTCACCGTCGCCTCGTCAATGTCGTACCACGCCACCCGCACCTCCGGCAGCGTGCCACCGCCTCCGGCCTCGGCAACATAGGTGA
>NZ_JBSWYX010000057.1:0-3746 GCF_056161345.1 Salipiger sp. ABF4_146
GATACAAACGGCGCAACCGGATCGAGATCATGTTCGGCAGGCTCAAGGACTGGAGGAGGGTTGCGACCCGGTACGACCGCTGCCCACAAGCTTTCTTCTCAGCAATCGCACTCGCTGCGACCGTAATCTTCTGGCTTTGAAGGAGAACGAGTCCTGAGCCTAAATTGAAAATTTCGAAGAACCTCAGGAATTAAAGGTAAATCGAAAAGAAATCGGTTAGAAAATTCTTGCACGCCTGTGGGTGGCCGTTTCTGAGCATCCGAGGTGAGAAATTACCATATACGGCAACGGGTGGCTTTCTTCCAATATCCATTAGCTTGCGGGAAAATAGGCCATCGACCGTCTCATAGGCTTGCTGTGCCGTCCGGTCCGTTTAAGTGCCTGGCGCGACCGGCTGCTCACTTCGCTTTGCCGCCGGGCAGCGGGGTAGATGCGGCACATGCCGCAAACCTCAGGACGTCCGCACCTCGGTCGTCATATGCTTCCCGGATGAAGGTCCGCTTCACCGTGCGGGGTAAGTCGAGAGGAATGTCGAGTTTGGGCTGGCTCCGGGCCTTAGCCTTGTCCATGGCCAAGGTCCGGAGGTCGGTTTTCAGAGGTCCACAGCTTCAGAAATTGTCAGGGCATCTTCTAACTCCACACCCAGGTAGCGAACTGTGCTGTCCATCTTGCAATGCCCGAGCAGTAACTGGACGGCGCGCAAGTTGCCGGTTTTGCGGTAGATTTGGGCCACCTTAGTCCGCCTCATCGAATGCGTGGCATACGCAGATTGCTCCGGCCCGATCGAGCTCACCCAGCCCTTTATCAGTCGGGCATACTGCCGCGTCGAAATGTGCACACGATCATGAACGCGGCCGGGCCATAGATACTCTCTGCCCCTCATCGTCGGGCTAGCGAGCCACACCATCAATGACCGCCTCGTGCCCTCGGTGATCTCGAAGCGCACCGGCTGTCGAGTCTTCTGCTGCACGACCGATACGCGTTCCTTGATCGAACCGGCAGAAAGCACGTCCGTCACTTTCAAGCACACGAGGTCGCAGCCGCGTAACTTGCTGTCGATCGCGAGGTCGAAGAGCGCGAGGTCGCGGATCTTCGCTGCGATTTCCAAACGGACGCGGATGGCCCAGACGTGTCGAGGCAATAGAGGCCGCTTTTGTCCGACAATGCGGCCTCGGTTCCAGGCGGGTTTGGTGGGGCGAACGGCGGGTAGGTTCTCATTTCCCATGGTGAAGGTCTCCCTCCCCCGCGCCCAGCCACATCTCCGACCCGTTGCCGGCGGCGTAATGCTAGCATGGAGACCCAGCACCGCGACGCTGCAAGGCGGCGCCAAGTCTGAATCGTGGGTGCTGGGCCGAGCGCTTGCACGAGCGCATTTGGCTGGTGACAGCCCTTTGCAGACGCATGTGCCCGCGCCCTGCTCAGGGCCAAAGCTGTCAGTCCCCTTGAATTGCCGAACCAGAGGTAGTGGACCTGTGCGCGCCTAGACCCAATTGACTGCCTTCCGGCCATTTGCTCGTAGTCGGATGAAGAACGCAAAGGAACGGACTTAGTGCAGCTACTGCTGGATTGAGGCCAAGTAGTAAACGAGAGACAGGATACGGCCTCTGGCGACCATCTCTGAGGTCTCACCACGCTGGCTGGTGGCTGAAGCCTGGAATCGCTCGCCCCATACCGGCATCGGCTCACCATGAGCCCTAACGCCGTCGCGGCCGTCGATGGTCGCTAGAACCGCTTCGAAGGGAAATGTCCCGTTGTTTGCCTGTGCAAGCTGCAGCAGGCCCGGAGTTGAGATGTTCAAGAGGCCCGCAAGCGGCCCATCGCCCATCGCGCTTTCTCCATGGCAACCCGCGCAAGCAGCGAGATATTCCCTCTCGCCCGCTTCATCCGCTAGAGCTGGTGCGGAACCTCCGAACGTCACAAAACCAGCTCCGAAGACGGCAAAAAATGCAATGTGGTTGGTGCTCAACATGACGATCCCTCTCCTGGCGAGCAATCAGTGCCCAGGTGGCGATCATAGTGTGCGTATGCTCAGTCCGTGTCATTGATGATGAACAAGAAGAATCCTCTCGGCTCACGGTACCAAGAGGTTTACGCGGCTTTGACTGACATAGCGTGGAGCTCTGAAAATGCACTTGCGCGGAATATTTCAGGCGATCATCATCAGCTATATATCTGACCTATATTTTGTATATCCCCTGTCCGCTGAGCCATCGCGTAACTTGAGTTTACCCATTGCGGAATTGCGAGACTCCTATTCTCCTTATACCTCGTACTGCATCCGGAATCCCAAACATTGCGACCTGTCAGGACCGCACGCGATCTCCTATCGCCCAGATACCATCTTGCTCCTTGAGGCCGCTAATGAAGCAGCGAAGCGGGCCATAGACTGCAGCGTGACAGACTTAGAACTCTACGGGGCCGAGGAATACTGGGCTTTCCCCTCAGCCGGCTTCGGTGATTGCGAGGATATTGCCTTATACAAAAGAGAATGGCTCGTACAGCAGGGCCTTCCCCGTGGAGCGATGACTATCGCAATTGTGCATCATCGTCGCACTCTCAGCTCCCACGCCGTGCTTCTTGTAGAAACGACCTACGGGACATACCTCTTGGATACGCTCGAAAATGAAGTCGATGTTTGGTATTCGTCCCCTTATAATTTTGAGAGTAGAGAGCGCCCTGATGGCAAATGGGAAAGGTATGACCAGGAGATTTGGACTTATGATTGAATTGAAAGGTGGTTGTAAGGTGGAACGGAGAAGGTCGGTTATCCTGCACCATGGCTTTGATGTGACGTGCGACTGGAAGTGGGCTAAAGCGGCTCGATCAGTGCTCCTGCCGGCCGGCCAGGCAACGCACAAGTCCGGAGTCAGCCTAAGCGGACCTGCGCGCCTGGCGCAGCAAGCTCAGCAGGGCCGACGCGATGGGCGGTGACCTGCCGTTCGCTGCAGCGAACACGACCGACAGCAATGCTCAGGAAGCGGACATTTAGATCGCCTTCCAACTGCGTTACAAAAAAGCCGATCCCCCTGACACAGGGTGTTCGCTGCCGTGTGTCGAGCTTCAAAGGTTTAAGAGTGCATAAAGAACTGCGTATTCAGCAACATTGTTGCGCCTAAGCACCAGATGACATACGCGTCGCGTCGTGGGTTCCGGTAAAGGTAGACGAAAGCGGCTGTTTTTGGGATGGATGATCAATTCTTACAAGTGTGGCCGCGAAGTTGGTCGCGGTCCCGATGGATTGGCTAAGCCGAGACGACATCTTGAGTTGCGGTACTCCATTCAGTTTCTGCATCGCGATTCATACACTCAAACCTTACGGAACTATTGTCATTGACGAAGCCCACATTAAAGACGGTTGCATCAAAGCAACCCCGCGAAACCGCGGGCGCTTCGGCGTTCATGGCCTTCGACTTTCAGGTGAACGTTTCAATGGCATTGATTCTTGACCTCTTTAGAGATGGAAAGGAATTCGTCGCCCTGTTCGATCATCATGACGACCTCGTCGTCTTCGTCGAAGAAGGGGGGGCCTCAGAGCTTTCGTTTTACCAAGTGAAATCGCGCAGCGAACTCACTTGGACAGCAAAGAGGCTCGCTCGGCGAAGCGCGAAGGGCGAGCTGCCGCGATCCATCGTCGGTAAGGCCTACTACAACGTAGTGAGCTGACCCCTGCGAGTGGTCCGGGTTAAATGCTAATGCATGGTCGGCCTTCGATCTATGGGGATGAAGGTCTCCGGTGCCGGTGTCCG
>NZ_JBSWYX010000058.1:0-2934 GCF_056161345.1 Salipiger sp. ABF4_146
GCTCAAGTAGCCGAAAGGCGGTAGCGCAAATATCCAGCCTTGCTCTTTCTGGATCGGATCAAGCGCGAGAAGGGCGTTTGGTGGATGCCTTGGCAGTAAGAGGCGATGAAGGACGTGATACTCTGCGATAAGTCCTGGGGAGCTGAGAATAAGCTTTGATCCAGGAATTTCCGAATGGGGCAACCCACCTGAAAGTTCGTTATAATTGCTCTTCGGAGCAGCCTATAACGGGCTTAAACAGGTACTTTTAACCTGAACACATAGGGTTTTAAGAGCAAACCCGGGGAACTGAAACATCTAAGTACCCGGAGGAAAGGACATCAATAGAGACTCCCCTAGTAGCGGCGAGCGAACGGGGACCAGCCGAGTCCTGAGAGTGAACAGAATGGTCTGGAAAGGCCAACCACAGCGGGTGACAGTCCCGTATGTGAAGCTCGATGGAACGTATTAAGTAGGGCGGGACACGTGAAATCCTGTCTGAAGATCGGGGGACCACCCCCGAAGGCTAAGTACTCCTTACTGACCGATAGCGAACCAGTACCGTGAGGGAAAGGTGAAAAGCACCCCGACGAGGGGAGTGAAACAGTACCTGAAACCGAACGCCTACAATCAGTCGGAGGCTCCTCGAGAGCTGACGGCGTACCTTTTGTATAATGGGTCATCGACTTGGTCTATCTAGCAAGCTTAAGCCGTTAGGTGTAGGCGCAGCGAAAGCGAGTCTTAATAGGGCGATGAGTTAGATGGATCAGACCCGAAACCGAGTGATCTAGGCATGACCAGGATGAAGGTTAGGTAACACTAACTGGAGGTCCGAACCCACACCTGTTGAAAAAGGTCGGGATGAGTTGTGCCTAGGGGTGAAAGGCCAATCAAACTCGGAGATAGCTGGTTCTCCGCGAAATCTATTTAGGTAGAGCGTCATCCGAATACCCCTGGGGGTAGAGCACTGGATGGGTAATGGGGCCCCACAGGCTTACTGATCCTAACCAAACTCCGAATACCAGGGAGTACTAGATGGCAGACACACCGCGGGTGCTAACGCCCGTGGTGGAGAGGGAAACAACCCTGACCTCCGGCTAAGGCCCCCAATTCATGGCTAAGTGGGAAAGCAGGTGGGACGACCAAAACAACCAGGAGGTTGGCTTAGAAGCAGCCATCCTTTAAAGATAGCGTAACAGCTCACTGGTCTAATCAAGTTGTCCTGCGGCGAAGATGTAACGGGGCTCAAGCCATGAGCCGAAGCCGAGGATGCGCATAGCGCATGGTAGCGGAGCGTAGTGTGACATAGGATTACTCCTCTTCTGCATCCCTCGGGATGCAATGGAGGAGCAAATCCTTTCTGTGAAGCCGGGCTGTAAGGCATCCGGTGGAGAGATCACTAGCGAGAATGATGACATGAGTAGCGACAAAGAGTGTGAGAGACACTCTCGCCGAAAGTCCAAGGGTTCCTGCTTAAAGCTAATCTGAGCAGGGTAAGCCGGCCCCTAAGGCGAGGCCGAAAGGCGTAGTCGATGGGAACCAGGTCAATATTCCTGGGCCATGTGGTGGTGACGGATCGCAGAGGTCGTTCTTCCTTATCGGATTGGAAGGGCGGCTGAGCGGTCCCAGGAAATAGCCCCACTTTGAGACCGTACCCTAAACCGACACAGGTGGACTGGTAGAGAATACCAAGGCGCTTGAGAGAACGATGTTGAAGGAACTCGGCAAAATACCTCCGTAAGTTCGCGAGAAGGAGGCCCAGTTTCAACGCAAGTTTTGGCTGGGGGCACAAACCAGGGGGTGGCGACTGTTTACTAAAAACACAGGGCTCTGCGAAGTCGCAAGACGACGTATAGGGTCTGACGCCTGCCCGGTGCCTGAAGGTTAAAAGGAGGGGTGAAAGCTCTGAATTGAAGCCCAGGTAAACGGCGGCCGTAACTATAACGGTCCTAAGGTAGCGAAATTCCTTGTCGGGTAAGTTCCGACCTGCACGAATGGCGTAACGACTTCCCCGCTGTCTCCAACATCGACTCAGCGAAATTGAATTGCCTGTCAAGATGCAGGCTTCCCGCGGTTAGACGGAAAGACCCCGTGCACCTTTACTACAGCTTCACACTGGCATCAGGCCATGCATGTGCAGGATAGGTGGTAGGCTTCGAAGCAGACACGCCAGTGTCCGTGGAGCCTCCCTTGAGATACCACCCTTGCATTGCTTGATGTCTAACCGCGATCCCTTATCGGGTTCCGGGACCCTGTGTGGCGGGTAGTTTGACTGGGGCGGTCGCCTCCTAAAGCGTAACGGAGGCGCGCGAAGGTTGGCTCAGAGCGGTCGGAAATCGCTCGTTGAGTGCAATGGCAGAAGCCAGCCTGACTGCAAGACTGACAAGTCGAGCAGAGTCGAAAGACGGCCATAGTGATCCGGTGGTCCCAAGTGGGAGGGCCATCGCTCAACGGATAAAAGGTACGCCGGGGATAACAGGCTGATACTGCCCAAGAGTCCATATCGACGGCAGTGTTTGGCACCTCGATGTCGGCTCATCTCATCCTGGGGCTGGAGCAGGTCCCAAGGGTATGGCTGTTCGCCATTTAAAGAGGTACGTGAGCTGGGTTTAGAACGTCGTGAGACAGTTCGGTCCCTATCTGCCGTGGGTGTAGGATACTTGAGAGGAGTTGCCCCTAGTACGAGAGGACCGGGGTGAACGATCCACTGGTGGACCAGTTGTCGTGCCAACGGCAGTGCTGGGTAGCTATGATCGGACAGGATAACCGCTGAAGGCATCTAAGCGGGAAGCCCCCCTCAAAACAAGGTATCCCTGAGGGCCGTGGAAGACCACCACGTCGATAGGCCGGAGGTGTAAGCGCAGCAATGCGTTCAGCTGACCGGTACTAATGGCCCGATAGGCTTGATCCGATCCAGGAACAGCAAGGCTGTTCCAATCAGAACAAAGCATACAA
>NZ_JBSWYX010000059.1:0-2910 GCF_056161345.1 Salipiger sp. ABF4_146
ACACTCGACACTGTCGCGGGATGGAGCAGCCCGGTAGCTCGTCAGGCTCATAACCTGAAGGTCGTAGGTTCAAATCCTACTCCCGCAACCAACTTCCGCGAAAATATCGCCTCGGACGGCGTCGAGTTCACTCGGCGCCGATTTGCGTAGCATCTCCAAAAGATTACTCGACAGCTCCAGACGGTGGCCATCTGCGTCGGCGTCCCAATGAACGACCACGTGGTCGACGATCTCGTGCAACTCATCGGCCGCGCGTCCGGCGACGGCCTCGTCGGAGAGGCTTGCGGCCAGGTCGTTCACCATCGCCCGATAGAGCTCCGGGAGGTTGTCCGGCAGCTCCACTGTCGGCGGAACAATCTCCTGCCGCTTGAGCTTCATTGCTTTCAGCTCCGCGTCCATGGCGTTCAGTCGGGGCAGGAGGACCGCCACGGTGTCGCCGGTCTCGATCGCCCGCAGCAGGTTGCGGTGGCTGGTCTCGAGTTCGCGCACACGTGCATCTTGCAGGCGTAGCGTGTCCTCGGCCGAGCCCGGGCTCTGGGCCAGGTGCTTGCTTTTTGAAGCTCGCCTGGAAGGCCTCGTAGGCCTCGGGCTGCATGAGTTCGCTCCGCAGGGCCGAGAGCACCATTTCCGAGGCGCGTGTCTCCTTGAGGCCGCGGAAGCCGGCACACACGCTCTTGCCCTTCTCCTTTGCGTTGGAGCAGTAGTAGGCCTTGTATTTGTGAACAGGCATGGAAAACTGGTTGCGGGCAGCGGTCTTCCCGTCGGCATGGACGTTATGTCCGGCACCTCAAGGATTTTCCAGCGCATGGTCGTGCTGTGCAGGTACGCTTGTCAGTGCAGCGGTTCCGCTGTGTTGAGGCGAACTGCGCCACGAAAACTTTCAGCGAGCAAGTCCCGGATTGCCTTGCGTGCCGTTATGGTCGTCGGACCGGGCGATTTCAGGACCTCGTCGCCTACCTCGGCCGTGCGATGGGCGGTCGTCCAGCCCAGGCATTGGGGCGGCGACTGCGGTTCGGCCTGAGCAAGGTACCTTTCTCCGCGGGGCTGCGTCAGGTGTGCGGACCATGGGCTGTGAACCGCGCGTCGTCGGGATCGACGACTGGGCCTGGCGCAAGGGACAGCGCTATGGAACGCTGATCTGCGATCTCGAGCGGCGTGCCGTCATCGACCTGCTGCCGGATCGCGAGCCTGCGACGGTCGCTGCCTGGCTGCGTCAGCATCCGCAGATCGAAGTCGTCGCTCGTGACCGAAACGGCGGATACAGGCAGGCAATCTCCGAAGCGCTTCCTGATGCGACCCAGGTTGCCGACCGTTGGCATCTCTTGCAGAACGCGAGCGATGCGTTTTTGGCCGCCGTCCGTCGCGCAATGCCCACCATAAGAAGAACGGCCTGCAGCGCGGCACTGGATCCCGGCATTCTGACTGCGGCGGAACGCCTGCAATTCGAAGGTTTTCAGCGGCGTCAGCAAACCAACGTGATGATCCAGCGCATGGGTTCCGAAGGTGTGCCCATCAAGCGGATCGTCCGGGTCACCGGTCTGAGCCGGGGTCTGGTCCGGCGCGTCCTCCGTGACGAACGAGAAGACGTTTTCCGGCTGCGACAAAGCAGCCTTACTCCCTAGTTCCCGCTGTTGGAGAAGCATTGGCGGGACGGTTGTCGCAATGGCGCTGAACTCTGGCGCCGACTGCGGTCGAACAGTTTCCAAGGAAGTCTCCGCGTCGTCGGTGAATGGGCCACGCGTCAACGCCGCGCCGAGGCCGCCATCCCCCATGGCTCAGGCAAGTGTCCTCCAAGCCGCAAAATTGCCCGCATGATGGCCTCTGGTCGGCACCACCTCTCGAAGACGGACAGCATATTCATCACGCAGGTCGAGCACGCTCTGCCGCAACTGGCGCAGGACCGTCGGCTCCTCGATGCCTTCACCTCCATGGTCCGCAACGGCGAGGAGGACGGGCTGGCTGACTGGTTGGATCAGGCGAAGGCGTCTGGACTGGCGGCCTTTTCGCGCGGGCTCTCTGCCGATCTCGACGCGGTTGCGGCGGCGCTTAGCGAGCCTTGGTCCAACGGCCAGACTGAAGGCCAGATCAACAGGCTGAAGATGCTGAAACGGCAGATGTATGGTGCAGCTGGTATCGACCTCCTTCTTGCACGTATCCAGCATTCGGCATGAAGACGTCACAGAAATTGAGTCGGACCCAAAGTTCGCTGCTGATTGACAAGTCGAGGACGATGGATGGACATCGTCATGATCGAACGGCTATGGCGGTCGCTGAAATAGGAGTGCGTCTACCTCCACGCCTTCGAAACCGGGTCTGCGGCCCGGGCAGGCATCGGCAAGTAGATGACCTTCTACAACACTGAGCCCCCGCATTCGGCACTCGGCGGCAGGACACCGATCGAGGCCCATCAGGGCTCCGGCCTCAAGGCGGCAGCATGATCAAAAGGCAAGTTTAGCAGCGCCGCAAATCTGTCCGCGAAAGGGGGCCACGTCAAACGCCTCCTGCGCGTCCGTGAACTTCGATGCTTTAATGCGTTTTCGCTTCTCTCCCAGCCAAGCATCCCGTCCGGAGAACTCTAAGCTGGACCGAGGACGTTTTCGGGGATCACATCAGTGATCGAACTGCCCCTCAAGCTACCCCGCGCTGAGAAGCTCTAACCGGCATACCAAATAGCGCTTGCACTAAGAAAAAGGTTCTTGGCTTTCTAAGATCCATCTGTGTCGAAACCGTAAATTATTTATGAACGTAGTTTTCCAATTCTGGTTTATTTCGTTGCGCTGCTTTCGTGTTCGTTCGGACGGCGTTAGGCGTATATTATTTCCTAGGGTCAGGACCCATTGATTTGGTTGGACGAGCGTGATTCACCGTTCGAAAACGAGCGGTGAACATGTCTGATCTTTTTTGGCTGAG
>NZ_JBSWYX010000061.1:0-2432 GCF_056161345.1 Salipiger sp. ABF4_146
AAGTTCCATGGCAGGAGCTCGTCGATCCTGCTGGCGGGGTGACCGGCGGCGATGGCTTCGAGGGTCGCCTTGATGTAGGCGAAGGGCTCGACGCCGTTGATCTTCGCGGTGGCGG
This sequence comes from Salipiger sp. ABF4_146, assembly GCF_056161345.1. Lineage (NCBI taxonomy): Bacteria > Pseudomonadati > Pseudomonadota > Alphaproteobacteria > Rhodobacterales > Roseobacteraceae > Salipiger > Salipiger sp. ABF4_146. The sequence goes on from NZ_JBSWYX010000061.1 coordinate 116, forward strand.
TCAGGGAGGCGATGTGGGCCCAGGTGCGGCCACCCTCGTCGTGGCCGGCGAAGAGAGCATTCTTCCGCGTGAGCGCAATCGGGCGGATCAGGTTCTCGACGGCATTGGAGTCGATCTCGACGCGGCCGTCGTGAAGGAAGGTCTGCAGGCCGCGCCACTGGCGATGGATGTAGGTCAGCTTTTCGCCCAGGCGCGACTTGGCCGAGATACGCAGGCGCTGTGCCTGCAGCCAATCACCGAACTCGGCCACGAGGGGCACGCTGCGGGTCTGGCGGGCCGACAGGCGTTGGCCTGAGCCCATGCCGCGGATCTCGGCCTCGATGCGGTAGAGCTCGGCAATGCGGCGCAGCCCCTCGGCAGCGATCTCGGATCCATCCCGGTCGAAGACTTCCTTCAGCTTGCGGCGAGCGTGTGCCCAGCAGTGGGCAACCGTGATCGGCGCGCCGCCCTTGCGGGACGTGCGTGTGAGGCGGTCGTAACCGGTGTAGCCGTCGAGCTGGAGGGTGCCGTCGAAGCCCTGGAGGATCTGCTCTGCATGCGCCCCGGCGCGGCTGGGATGGTAGGTGAACACGACACCGGGCGGGTCTTCTCCGCCCCATCCGCGGTCATCTCGGGCAAGCGCCCAGAAGTATCCCGTCTTGGTTCGCCCTCGGCCTGGATCCAGCACCGGGGCCGTGGTCTCGTCCATGAACAGTTTGCCCGAGGACTTGAGATGCTCGGTTAGCCGATCGACCACGGGGCCAAGATGGAAGGCTGCAGTGCCGGCCCAGTCCGCCAGTGTGCTGCGGTCGACCTGGATGCCGGAGCGCGCCAGGATCTGGCTCTGCCTGTAAAATGGCAGGTGGTCCGCGAACTTCGAGACCAACACATGTGCAATGGCACCCTCAGTTGGAAGACCGCCTTCAATCAGCCAGGGCGCGGCAGGTGCCTGAGTGACGCCATCCGAACAGATGCGGCAGGCATACTTCGGCCGGATGTCGACCAGCACGCGGAGCTGCGCAGGCACGATGTCCAGGCGCTCGGTGCGGTCCTCGCCGATCCGGTGCATCCGGCCGCAACCGCAGGGGCAATCGAAGCTGGCCGGCTCGAGGACCCGTTCGATACGCGGCAAGCCCGCGGGCAAATGGCCAAGGTTGCGCTGACGCGTCCGGCGCGGCGTCGTGGTAGACGGCGCGGCCTGCTCCTTGCGGGTCTCGACCTCGGCGACGGCTGTTTCCAGGTCTTCGAAGGCCAGTTGCCGGTCGTCCTCGCTCAGCTTCTCGGAGCGTTTGCCATGCACGACATGGTTCAGTTCAGCGACGAGATGCTCCAGCCGCCGGTTGGCGTCCTTCAGCGCGCCGTTCTCCTGCAACAGCGCCAGCACGGCGGTGCGCTGGCTCTCGGGGATCGCGGACAGGTCGATGGGCGGGGCGCTGGACATGGGCGGATGATACTGCGCCCGGGGTGCCGATGTCCGGCTATTCAGCGCGGTGAGTCACTCTGCCACAGCCGGACGGCGGACCTCCAGTGACCGTACCCGGCGCCAGTCCAGGCCGGCGAACATGGCCTCGAACTGTGCGCGGTTCAGGGTCATGGCCCCGTCACGGATCGAAGGCCAGGTGAATGTGCTTTCCTCAAGCCGCTTGTAGGCCATGACCAAACCACTGCCGTCCCAGAACAGGATCTTCAACCGGTCGGCGCGCTTCGAGCGGAACACGAAGACCGTGCCAGTGAACGGGTCCTCGGCCAGCATCGACTGCACCAGCGCCGCGAGGCCATCATGGCCTTTGCGGAAGTCGACCGGCTTCGTCGCCACCAGGATCCGCACACCCTGCGAGGGCATCAACATGGATGCGCCTCCAAGGCGTGGACGATCTCGGCGATCCGGGCGGCGGGCGCATCCTTCGCGAGTTCGATGATGACCGTACCCCGCACAATCCTGATCGGCGTCCCGGCGCTTGGCGGTTCAGCCTCAGAGGCCGCCGTGATCTCGTCGCAGACCACCAGAGGTGCGAAGACAGCTTCGTTGACCTCCACCGCGGGCAAGACGAGCTTGCCCTCCTTGGCCAGCCGCCGCCACGCCGTCAGCTGACTCGGCATGATCTCGTAACGCGCCGCGACACCCGACACCGTCGCCCCGGGCTCCAGCGTCTCGGCCACCGCCTGCGCCTTAACGTGATCCGGCCAACGCCTCTGGCCAGAAGCGAAGACTTCAACACCAAGCGCCGTGAGAAACGAACTCTTTGCGAACATTGCGAAACGCACTCCTTCTCTTTGGATGCGTATCAACTCGCAATGGCTGATCCCGTCGGCAATGTGGGGCGGCGACAGCGTTTAC
>NZ_JBSWYX010000062.1:0-2221 GCF_056161345.1 Salipiger sp. ABF4_146
GCTCAGCCAAAAAAGATCAGACATGTTCACCGCTCGTTTTCGAACGGTGAATCACGCTCGTCCAACCAAATCAATGGGTCCTGACCCTAACATGACCACCGACACCACAGCCCTTCTCTACCTGCGCGCGGCCCATTCCAGCGACGCCGCCATCGCCGAGCAGCACAAGCTCTGCACCGACTATGCCGAAGCGCGGGGCTGGCGCGTCCTCCAAGTCATCGTCGACAACGGCGTCAGCGGGGTGAGTGACGCCCCCGGCCTGACCATCCTTCGGGATCGGATTTCAGGCGGCGAGGCCCAGGCCATCATCGCGACGGATCTGGCTCGCATCTCGCGCGATCCCGAGGGGCTTCAGGCCTTCGCGCGGTTCTGCCAGCAGCACGGGGCGGAATTGTGCTGCGCGACGCAGACGGTCAATCTCGACGCAATCCTGAACCCCGCCAAAAGCGCCGGAAGCTTGATCAAGGCGCTCTACGACGCACGGGAGACCCGTTCATGAACCAGCATTCGAGCCACAAATCCCCCCGCCGCGTCGCGCTCTACGCGCGCTACTCGACCGACATGCAGAACCCAATGTCGATCGAGGATCAATTCCGGCAGGCCACGCGCTACGCGAACCAGCGGGGGTGGGCGATCGTCGAGCGCTTTTCCGACAGCGCCATCAGCGGCACTTCAAGTCGCACGCGTCCCGATTTCGCGCGCCTCTCCGAAGCGCTGCATGACAACGCCTTCGACATCGTGCTGACCGAGTCCCTCGACCGACTCTCGCGCGACCAGGAACACCTCGCCGGCTTCTACAAGGCCGCACGCTACGCAAACGTAGAGATCCATACGATCGGGCGCGGTAAGGTCGACGCGATGACGCTTGGCCTCTCGTCGATGATGAGCGCGATGTTCCTCGAGGACCTGTCAGACAAAGTGCGCCGTGGTATCGAGGGGAAAGTGATGTCGGGGCGGAGCGGCGGTGGCCGAATCTACGGTTACCGTCCGGGGACTGACGTGCGCGGCGCCCCGGATAAGGGCGCACTGGCGATCGACGACCTCGAGGCAGCGGTCGTGCGCCGCATTTTCAGGGACTATGCCGCCGGCATGTCCCCTATCGCGATCGCAAGCGCCCTGAATGACGATGGTATCCCCTCCCCTTCCGTCGGGACCAAGCGCGCGTCGTCGGGCCATTGGAAGCAGAACACCATCAATGGCAACCGGGCACGCGGCACCGGTATCCTAAACAACGAGCTCTATATCGGGCGGCGCATCTGGAATCGTCTCTGCTACCGCAAAGACCCGCTGACCGAAAAGAAGCGCTCGACGCTGAACCCCGAGAGTGAACGGCAGATCGTCGAGGTGCCGCAGCTGCGGATTGTCGACCAAGAACTCTGGGACGCAGTCAAGACGCGACAGGAAAGCCAGGCAAAGCGCCGCTCGAAGATGAGCAGCACTGACCGCAACCACCTGTCCGTCGGGCAATCACTACGCCGGCGCAAGTATCTGCTGTCCGGCCTGCTCCACTGTGGGCTCTGCGGCGGCAAGATGACCGTCGCCGGGAGCGGCAAATACAGGGCCTACTACTGCGCCAACGCAAAGGAGAAGGGCAAGAGCGTGTGTGCGGGCTTCCGCGGCCTCAAGGAGACACGCGCCTCGGAGATGGTGCTTTCGGCACTGCGGAGCGAACTCATGCAGCCCGAGGCCTACGAGGCCTTCCAGGCGAGCTTCAAAAAGCACCTGGTCCAGAGCCAAGGCTCAGCGGAGGACACGTTACGCCTGCACGACGCACGTTTGCGCGAACTCGAGACCAGCCACCGCAACCTGCTGCGGGCCATCGAGACCGGCCACGACGCAGCGGTCCTTCTGCCCCGACTGAACGCCGTGGACGCGGAGCTAAAACAAATGAAGATGAAGCGGGAGGAGATTGTCCCGCCGGCAGTAGAGCTGCCGGACAACCTCCCTGAGCTCTATCGGGCGATGGTGACCGACCTGGCCGCAAGCCTCTCCGACGAGGCCGTCGCCGGACGCGCGGCCGACGAGTTGCACGAGATCGTCGACCACGTGGTCGTTCATTGGGACGCCGATGCAGATGGCCACCGTCTGGAGCTGTCGGGTAATTTTTTGGAGATGCTACGCAAATCGGCACCGAGTGAACTCGACGCCGTCCGAGGCGATATTTTCGCGGAAGTTGGTTGCGGGAGTAGGATTTGAACCTACGACCTTCAGGTTATGAGCC
>NZ_JBSWYX010000063.1:0-2070 GCF_056161345.1 Salipiger sp. ABF4_146
GCAGGCCATCGTCCCCCGCCACGATATCGAGCGTGGAGTCGAGAAGCCCGTCTTCTCCGGTGACCACATCGAGCGTGCCGGTGACGATGCCCTCGTCGCCTGTGAGGCTGTCGAGCAGGCCGTCATCGCCTGCGACTGTATCGAGCGTGGAGTCGAGAAGCCCGTCCTCTCCGGCGACCTCATCGAGCGTGCCGGTGACTATGCCCTCTTCGCCGGTGAGGCTGTCGAGCAGGCCGTCATCGCCTGCGACTGTATCGAGCGTGGTGTCGAGGAGCCCGTCCTCTACGGCGACCGCATCGAGCGCGCCGGTGACGACACCTTCTTCGCCGGTGAGGCTATCCAGCAAGCCATCGTCCCCTGCGACGATGTCGAGGGTGCTGTCTTGGAGCCCATCTTCGCCAGTGGTCGGATCGAGAGCACCGGTGACGATGTCCTCTTCTCCGGCAAGTCCATCCAGCGGGCCATCGTCGCCCGTAATGGTTTCCTCCGTCCCGGGGGCGTTGTCGGGATGGGCCTGTTCGGCGGCGTTCTCTGCCGGGTCGGTTGCGGGAGGGGGCACCGGGATGGCGGGGGCGTCTGTCGCTGCGGGGCCTGTGGCGGAGCTTGCAATGGAGGTGGGCGTGTCGCTGGCGGGGGCCAGTGGCGCAGGCTTGGCGGTGGGTGTCTGGGGTGCTGCGGCCTTGGACGTCGGCGCGGCGGCGTCGCCCTGTGCGGGCGTGCTGTCGCCTTCGGGGGTCGCGGGTGCGTCTGGCGTCGCGGCAACCGGCCCGGCCTGTTCGGCGGGCGCGGTGGGGTCCGTCTTTGCCTGCAGCGCGGCGGTTGTCGTGGCGGCCGTGGTGCCGGGTGCGGCGGGGTCAGAGCCGTCGGGCATGTGGCCCGCGGCGGCCGTGCGTCCCGCACCGTCGGCTGCCAGCGCAGCGCCGGGGGCCGCATCTGCGGCGGGGGTGCCGGTTGAGCGGGGGGGCTCGAGACTCGGCTCGCGCAGCGCCTCGCGGGCAGAGGCGGTGCCGGTCTGAGCTGCCAGCCCCATGCCGATCGCCGCGGCATTGGCGGCAGCGGCGGTCTGGCCGAAATCGCTGCGCGACGACGACGGCGTCCGGTGCGGCGCATAGGGCTCGGCGGCGGCTGTCTCTTTCGACAGTCGCTGCTCGCTGTTGCGATCCTTGCCCTTCGAGTCAGACACCAGTGTCTCTCCTTTTGCGATCCGCGCGGTGCTTCTAGTCGTGCTGACCCTTGTTGAGCCATCGCAGTCTTGCAACCATCCGGGAGCTCGAGGAACTAGGGAGAGGATGGCGCCGTCCGTACAGAGGATATCTCCTTAAAGGAGACAGTACACCAAAAGGAAGCTAAAAGTCTATATCCCAAAGTATGTACGCGCTGTGATGCTCGCGCGATGGGCCAGTGAGAACTCACGCCGAAGCGCAAAGTCAGATTTCCTGTTTTATGTCAGTCGGTTCCGGATATCCACGAGCTTGGCCCCGAAGACTTCAGCAGGCGTTCTGTAGCCCAGGCATTTGCGGGGCGTCGCGTTGAGGCGCTGGCAAATCGACCTCAAATATCGATTTGTCAGGGCCGTCGGCTCGGTCGAGCGGGGCAGAAACTTGCGAAGTCGGTTGTTGGTGTTCTCGACGGTGCCTTTCTGCCAGGGCGCCTGCGGGTCGCAAAACCAACTGTCCGCGCCGATCCCATCCTTGAGCCGCTGCCATGCCGAGAACTCGGTTCCGCGGTCGAAAGTGATGGATTGCCGCGCGTCGGCGGGCAGGGCGGAGAGCCCCTGGATGAGGGATTCCATGATCGGCTTCGATCGTCGGTCCTCGTTGCGCAGCACGACGGTATAGCGGCTGACACGCTCCACCAGGGAGGTCACGTTGATCTTGCCGTGCTCCTTGCGGAACATCACCAGGTCACATTCCCATGTGTGGATACCTCCGTCGGTGCAAGCATTCTTTTGAACGGGTCGAACATGTGATCGGGTACGATCATGTGTCAGATGCCGTAATGGGGCTCGCCAAGGAACACCGCCGTAGTGACTTGCTGAACGGTTGGCGTTGAAGTGTCGTTGCCCCTGGC
>NZ_JBSWYX010000064.1:0-1795 GCF_056161345.1 Salipiger sp. ABF4_146
CCCTTTCCGGTCCGGCGAGAAGCGGTAGACCACACCAGGCGGTGCGCTGCCGGCCCAGGGCCTCTGATCTGAGACATAGGCCCAGACCCGACCTTGCTTGACCCCTTTGCCGAGGCCGCGGTCCCGGCGTGACCGGTCCAATACGCGGATCGGAGTGTCGTCTGCATGGAGGATCGGCGCGGCCATGACCTCGGCCTCGATCCTTTCGATGACCGGTTCGAGCACCTTCATGGCCCGGCCGCACCAGTCCAGCAACGTGCTGTCCGGCACTTCGGCGCCCATGCGGGCATAAATCTCGTTGAGGCGATAGAGCGGAACGTGATCATCGAACTTCGAGACCAGGACATGGGCCAGAAGGCCTGGCCCGGCCATGCTGCCGGGGATCGGGCGGCTCGGGGCGGCAGGCTGAACCATCTTCTCGCAGCGGCGGCACGACTTCTTCACCCGTGCGATCTGGATCACCTTCATCTGCGCGGCAACCATGTCGAGCAACTCGCTGACATCTTCTCCCACCACGCGCAGCTCGCCCCCGCACTCCGGGCAGCAGGTGCCGGGATCGAGTTCGCGGCGTTCGCGGGGTGTCCCATCCGATGCCCGCGGCCTGCGGCGGGGTTTCACCTCGGCGGCTTCGGGCACCATGTCGAGAGGGCCCGCATCCTCATCTTCGATCGGTTCGCTGCGCTGCTCGGCCGCCGCGATCAACAGGTCTTCCAGCGCGAGCTCGAGCTGGGCAATCTCCCGTTCAATCTTTTCCGACGACTTGCCGAAGGCCTGTTTCTGCAGTTTCGCAATCCTCAGCCGCAGCGTCTGGACCAGCTGTTCATGCGCCTGCAGCGTGGCCGACATGCGGGTATTCTCCGCTTGGAGGGCGGCGATCATCGCCTTCAGAACAGCGGGATCGTTGGAGAGGATATCGGCGTCATCAGACATGCCGACAGATACCACGTGGCACCCATAATAGCCAACAAAACAAGGGACTTCAGGGAGATAATCTATCCCACGCGCGCAGGTGGCGCGCCCCAGTCCGGACGGCGCCAATCGATCCCTTCCCACAGCATGGCCAGCTGAGCCGAGGTAAGCCGGGCAACGCCGCCTTCGGTGCTCGGCCACGGGAAGCGCCCGCGTTCCAGGACCTTGTAGTAAAGGCAGAAGCCCTGACCATCCCAGTAGAGCAGCTTGAGCCGGTCGCCCCGGCGCCCCCGGAACGCGAAGACCGCGCCGCTTGTAGGCTTCTGACGTAGAACGTCCTGTGCCATGGCGGATAGGCCAGAAATGCCCTTCCTCATATCTGTGGCGCCGCAGGCAAGGTAGACCCGCACGCCCGTTCCCGGGCCGATCATGCCGCCTCGACGGCCCGGATCAGCCGCGTCAGAGCTTCTCCGTCCATGCCGCTGTCGAACCTCAAGCATCTCCCGTTGGTCAACCGCAACTCCACCGGAACCGATCTGGTTGGCGTGGGCGCTGGAGCTGCCGACTCCGGGAAATCGACGGGAAGGAAGTAAGCGCCGTGACCGGGCGACCAGAGACCCTTTTGCTTCAGGTCCCGCCGCCACCCGTAAATCTGAGAGCGTGTCACCTCGTAGCGCTGAGCGACCTGGGTCACCGTCGCCCCGTCAGCACCAGCCGCCAGCACGATCTCGAGCTTTTCGTCGTCGCTCCACCGTCGGCGTCGCTCAACGCCCAGAACTTCGCCCAGCATGACCCCTCCATCTAAGACACGTCGCAAAGGACGTCGTTAAGCACGTGTCTTAGATCAGGTCGCCTCCAACCGGCAGGCGGCCTCAACCGGTCGGTT
>NZ_JBSWYX010000065.1:0-1622 GCF_056161345.1 Salipiger sp. ABF4_146
TCAGATGCCGTAATGGGGCTCGCCAAGGAACACCGCCGTAGTGACTTGCTGAACGGTTGGCGTTGAAGTGTCGTTGCCCCTGGCACGCAAGCATTGCGTGTTTACGGGGTCTTGCTGTGCGGCACGCCCCCAAGTCGCTATCAAACGAAAGGGCAACGACATGGACTTGTTTATCGGTTTGGACGTCTCTCTGACAAGTACAGCGATATGCGTGCTGACGGTGCACGGGAAGGTGGTCAAAGAAAGGACGTCGGCCAGCGAACCGGAGGAGTTGGTCGCTGCGTTGCGCGAACTCTCGGGCAGCGTGGTGGTCGTGGGTCTCGAGGCCGGGCCGCTATCGCAATGGCTGCACAGGCATCTAACGGAAGCCGGGTTCGATACAGTTCTCATGGAAACTCGTCAGGTGAAGGGGGCCTTGAAAGCGATGCCGATCAAGACCGACCGTCGGGATGCGGAAGGGATCGCGCGGCTTCTGCAAATGGGATGGTTCCGGCCGGTCCATTGCAAGTCGGTATCGGCGCAGGAAATACGCGCGGTACTGACGATGCGAAAATCGATCCAGCAGGCCATCATCAACATTGAACTGTCGATGCGGGGCGTGCTGCGCAACTTCGGGCTGAAGATGGGCAGGATTTCGAAAGGACGTTTCGACGAACGGGTTCGCGAACTGACCGATGGCAATCCCATGCTAGAAGCGGCAGCGGGCCCGATCCTGATAGCCCGTGAGGCACTACGGATAGAATTGGTAAAACTGGAAAAGCTGGCCAAGGATCATGCCAAATCGGACCCCATCTGCCGTCTGATGATGACAATGCCCGGGGTCGGAGCCATCGTCGCGCTTACCGTGAAGTCGGCCATCGACGATGCGGACCGGTTCCGCTCCTCGAAGGATGTCGGCCCCTGGGCGGGATTGACACCGCGGCGCGAGCAATCCGGTGAGCGGGATATCGTCGGCCAGATTACAAGAGCGGGAGACGCTAGTTTGCGTACCGCTCTCTGCCAAGCCGCGACAGTGATGCTGAGCCGTGGAAGAACCAACTGGCTGACCGCTTGGGCATTGCGTGTTGCGCAGCGGCGCGGAAAAAAGCGCGCGACGATCGCCTTGGCCCGGCGGATCGGGGTGGTGCTTCACCGCATGTGGCGTGATGCCACTGACTTTCGTTTCACACGCGCCGAGACAATGGCAAAATCGCCGGCGTAGGCGTCGACGGCTCAGTTGAGACTAGGGAGTTTATCATTAGGAGAGTTCAGCCGCGCCAGAGAGCGTGGGCTACCGAGGTCCCAAGCCGGGACGCGGTCCCCGATGATGCCGGCAGAGGCCTTGTCGCCAGATACCAGCTGTCTGAGTGCGCGTGTCAGATAGGCACACGGGAACCGCATTTGAACCAGGCATGATGTGGCAGCTACGACGCTGACTACGGACAGAAGCATCATCCCGGTACGGGAATACCTTTGGCTGCCTCCAACCTCTCATCAGTTGAACAGCCCAACGACCCACATTGCACCGACATGCATCTCGATGGCGAGAAACTCGCCTAGGCCGCCGTATGATAATCTCGTACCGCGATGCCATGGCGTTCTAAGTTCTCAGTTGACATAGGACGCCCCATTACAGAAGGCCT
>NZ_JBSWYX010000066.1:0-1345 GCF_056161345.1 Salipiger sp. ABF4_146
ATGTAGGTTCTTTAATTGATCCCCTGCGCTCGTTCAGTTTGTCGTTCCGGTCGGCCGCCTGCAAGGTTCTTTCCGAAGTCATCCGCGAAGGAGCTTCATCTCGGCGTTCAAGGCTCGGACGTCCCCAGGTGATATGCGCGGTATCCGCTCGGGTCCGCAGGTAGATCTCACGGGATCGATCCGTTGCCTGCCGCTTTGGCCGACGCGGCAACTGTGCGGCGCGCCTTGTTGGGTCAGGTATCGGACATGTTCACGCCTCCCGCTCCTCGAAGACGCCGCCACTTGTCCAGATCGCGTGCATGATCACGGCCAGCTTGCGCGCCAAGGCGACGACGGCCTTCTTGTGGCTCGTTCGTTGCTTCAAAGCCGTGGCCCAGTTCTTGAGCGCCATTCCTCGTCCGGGTTTTACTCGGCAAAGCAGCGAGTTGGCCGCTTCGTACAGTATTGTCCGCAACAATCGGTCCCCGCGTTTGGAGATGCGGCCGCCGTAGTCGATTGCACCGGACTGGTACCGTCTGGAGGTCAGCCCTGCATAGGCCCCCACCGAGCGCGATTTCGCGAAGCGCTCCGGCGCGTCGATCGTCGCCACGAAGGTTGCAGCCGTGACCGTTCCCACTCCGGGCACTGTCATCAGGCGGAGGCATGCGTCGGACCCTTTCACCTGCCGGACCAGTTCCTTGGTCAGCGCAGCGGCCTGCCGCAGGGCTTCCGTGCGTACCGCCAGAAGGGGCAGAATGATTGGCGCCAATGCGTCGTACCCCTCAAGAACAGCGCATATGCGACCCTCGTAGGTTCGTGGCTGAGTCGGCACGCGCAGCCCGAAGCTGGCAAGAAGACCGCGGATGGTGTTTTCCGCGTTTGTACGAATGCTGATCGCCGCGTCGCGGGCAGCCAGTAGGGCTCGACGCTCCTGCGCCTGTCGGCTCTTGACCTCGACCTTCCGATAAAAGCCCGTCCGAGCGAGATCGGCCAGCATCGCTGCGTCGTTGGTATCAGTCTTGTTATGCATCTGGCCGAGCACTGCATGGGCCTGCCGGGCATCGACACACACCGCCGGCAGGCCGCGCCTTGTCAACTCATCGTAAAGCCAGTTCGCCATGCGGCCTGCCTCGAGAATGACGCGTTCAAGCCCATCCCGAAAGGGGGCGAGCGCCGCGAAGATCGCATCCGGATCAGTCCTCGTCTCACAAGCCTTATCCATGCTGCCATCCGAGCGGCGTACGCAGATCGCGGTCTTTTCCTTCGAGACGTCCAGTCCGACATAGTATCGTTCCATTTCCACTCTCCTCTTCCGTGGTTCCAGAGAACCGCCAGAGAGCGCGGGGGATCAATTACTCCGAGTGAT
>NZ_JBSWYX010000067.1:0-1248 GCF_056161345.1 Salipiger sp. ABF4_146
CTAGCAAATTAAACGTGCCGCGCCAGCGAGCGCATTAGCGCATTCGACCGGACGATCGGTGGCCGCCGAACGGGTTATCGGAGGTCTCCAGTTGGTCAACACGTTGAATTCCCGTCTTGACCCGCTGATCGTCGGAAAATGGCTCTCGGTGCCGCAGCTCGGCCTGTTTCAACTCGGGCACAACCTTGCGCTACTCCCAACTCGGGAGATTGCGGTACCCATCCGCAAAATCGCCTATCCGGGCCTCGCCGCGGTGCTCAAGAGCTCCGAGGCACAAGGGGACTGCGCGCGTATTCGAATGGCGTATCAAAAAACCCGCGGCATCACCAACACCGCCACATTGTTTGTCGGCATCTGTTTCGCGCTGGTGGCCGACACGCTGATTGCAGCGCTGCTCAATGCGCAATGGCAAGCAACGGTCTACATTGTGCAATGGCTGTCCGCCGCGCTTGCCATACAAACTATGGGCACGATCTCGCATCCGCTCGCCATGGCCTGCGGAGAGACCCGGCTGCTGTTCCTCCGAAACCTGATCGTCTTTTTCCTGCGCATGCCGGTCCTCCTTCTGGGGCTCGCGCTCTTTGGCCTGCCTGGGATCGTAGGGGCGCGCGTGATCACGACGCTGATCATCGTCTTTGTCGACATGGACCTCGCGCGACGGCTGATCGGGCTCAGCATTCTTGCGCAATTGAAGATAAACCTCCGCGCCTTCGTCAGCATCGGCGTCATGGCCAGCGGGGTTTGGGCGCTTAAGAGTGTCGTCGGCGAGTTGGACGACCGCGCGCTCTTGATCGCGCAACTTGCTGCGGAAGTGCTCCTTGGCTCAATTCTCTACTTTGGATCGCTCACACTCCTCTGGCGCTTTGCAGGTCGTCCCGACGGGCCGGAAAGCGAACTTGGCAAGCTCGTGCTGAAAATCTACGCCCGACGTTCCCCACTTTGACTCAGCCAAAGCAAGCGCGAAAGTCTGGAGCACCTCGAAAACCCTCGTCAGCCTCGCCCCGGCCGCGCGATAATCAGAAAACATAGCAGAGTGATCGGCCAGAGGATGCACAACAGGAGGTTTGCCAGAGCGTATGTGATTGGAACCCTTAGGCGCTTGGAGAACTCCTTAGAGCTCTTTCTCACAAATAATAGCAGGACGACCCCATAGAGAATTAGGGTCAGGACCCATTGATTTGGTTGGACGAGCGTGATTCACCGTTCGAAAACGAGCGGTGAACATGTCTGATCTTTTTTGGCTGAGCG
>NZ_JBSWYX010000068.1:0-1121 GCF_056161345.1 Salipiger sp. ABF4_146
TCCAATACCGACGCCGCGTTGCTGCACTGCTCGGACAAGGTGCGCTGCCTTGTCGTCAAGCACACCGGCGACCAGACCAGCTGGATCGATGGCCGCGACGTCGACGTCAAGGCGCTGATGGAGACCGCTGGCCCCGACTGCCCGCCGCGCCCGATGAACGCCGAAGACCCGCTGTTCATCCTTTACACCTCGGGCTCCACCGGCAAGCCCAAGGGTGTTGTGCACACAAGTGGTGGATATTTGGTTTACGCCGCCCTCACCCATGAGATCACCTTCGATTACCACGACGGCGACGTCTATTGGTGCAGCGCCGACGTGGGCTGGGTGACCGGCCATTCCTACATTGTTTACGGGCCCTTGGCCAATGGCGCCACGACGCTGATGTTCGAGGGCGTGCCGACCTACCCCGACGCCAGCCGGTTCTGGCAGATTTGCGAGAAACACAAGGTAAATCAGTTCTACACCGCCCCCACCGCGATCCGCGCGCTCATGGGTCAGGGTGACGATTTCGTAACCAAATGCGATCTATCCTCGCTGAAGCTTCTGGGCACGGTGGGCGAGCCGATCAACCCCGAGGCGTGGAACTGGTACAACGACAAGGTCGGGCAAGGCCGCTGCCCGATCGTCGACACTTGGTGGCAGACCGAGACCGGCGGCCACCTGATGACCCCGCTGCCCGGCGCCCATGCCACCAAGCCGGGCGCGGCGATGAAGCCGTTCTTCGGCGTGCAGCCGGTGGTGCTCGAGCCGACCTCCGGCGTCGAGATCTCCGAGCGTCCGACCGAGGGCGTGCTGGCGATCAAGGACAGCTGGCCGGGGCAGATGCGCACCGTCTGGGGCGATCACGAGCGCTTTGAGCAGACCTATTTCCAGCAGTACAAGGGCTACTACTTCTCGGGCGACGGCTGCCGCGCCGACGCGGATGGCGACTATTGGATCACCGGCCGGGTCGACGATGTGATCAACGTCTCGGGCCACCGCATGGGCACCGCCGAAGTGGAAAGCGCCCTCGTCGCCCACGCCAAGGTCGCCGAGGCGGCAGTGGTCGGCTACCCGCACAGCGTCAAGGGTCAGGGCATCTACTGCTACATCACCCTGATGAACGACATCGAGCCCAGCGA
>NZ_JBSWYX010000069.1:0-929 GCF_056161345.1 Salipiger sp. ABF4_146
CAACGAAAAAGGGCCGCCCAATGGGCGGCCCTTTCGCGATCAGCTGCCCGGCGCGGGCGCCGGGCATGCGATCATCACTCGAGGATTTTCGAGACGACGCCCGAACCCACGGTACGGCCACCTTCACGGATGGCGAAACGCAGGCCGTCTTCCATCGCGATCGGGGCGATCAGCTCGACGGTGAACTTCAGGTTGTCGCCCGGCATGACCATCTCGGTGCCCTCGGGGAGGGTCACGGTGCCGGTCACGTCGGTGGTGCGGAAGTAGAACTGCGGACGGTAGTTCTTGAAGAACGGGGTGTGACGGCCGCCTTCTTCCTTGGTCAGGATGTAGACCTCACACTCGAACTTGGTGTGCGGCGTCACCGACTTCGGCTTGCACAGAACCTGGCCACGCTCGACCGCGTCACGGTCGATGCCGCGCAGCAGGGCGCCGATGTTGTCGCCGGCTTCACCACGATCCAGCAGCTTGCGGAACATTTCCACACCGGTGCAGGTGGTCTTCGTGGTGTCTTTGATGCCGACGATTTCCAGTTCGTCGCCGACGTTCACAACGCCACGCTCGACACGGCCGGTCACAACCGTGCCGCGGCCCGAGATCGAGAACACGTCTTCGATCGGCATCAGGAACGGCTGGTCAACGGCACGCTCCGGCTGCGGGATGTACTCGTCCACGGCAGCCATCAGTTCCTTGATCTTCTCTTCGCCGATCTCGGGGTTGTTGCCTTCCATGGCAGCAAGCGCCGAGCCCGCGATGATCGGAATGTCGTCGCCCGGGAAGTCGTACTCGGACAGCAGCTCGCGGACTTCCATTTCCACCAGCTCGAGCAGTTCCGGATCGTCCACCTGGTCAACCTTGTTCAGGAACACGACCATGGCGGGGATGCCCACCTGGCGGCCCAGAAGGATGTGCTCGCGGGTCTGCGGCAT
>NZ_JBSWYX010000070.1:0-921 GCF_056161345.1 Salipiger sp. ABF4_146
TACGACCGCTGCCCACAAGCCTTCTTCTCAGCAATCGCACTCGCTGCGACCGTAATCTTCTGGCTTTGAAGGAGAACGAGTCCTGAGCCTAAGGCATACCCAACCACTTCATAACTCGACATAGTTACCACCATCTTTTTAGCTTCACCAACGCCGTCCAACCCTAGGCAATCATTGCCCCTATAGGCCAGTTGACCTAATAACGGCGCCGAATGTTTTTAGTATCAGTCGCGCATCCCCCCAAAAGGAAATATTGCGGAAATACAGCTCGTCGTAACGGACGCGATCCTGAAAGGCGGTTGCATTGCGTTCGGACACTTGCCAAGGACCAGTCAAGCCGGGGCGCATTTCGTAGTAGGAACCACCAGAATAAATGCGCTCTTGATCGAGCATGATCGGACGCGGTCCAACGAGGCTCATGTCCCCCTTCAGCACATTGAGAATCTGCGGCAACTCATCGAGTGAAGACTTACGCAGTAGGCGTCCCACCGCTGTGATCCGCGGATCTTCAGCAAGCTTCTGTTTCGCATTCCATTCCCGGAACGCACCAGGATTTTTGCGCAGATGCTCTGCGAGGATGGCGTCCGCATCAGGCACCATGGTCCGCAACTTCCACATCCGAAAGCTTGCCCCGTGCCGACCAATCCGTCTTTGACTGTAAAACGGCGCGTTTCCATCCAGCATAACCACTGCAGCGCAAAGCCCAACAATCACTGTGACCGCGGGCGCTGCAATGACCACAAGGATCAAATCCGTAAATCTTTTCCCAAATAGAGCATAGAATCGCTTCCTGTCGGTTTTGCGGAAGGACTTAGGACGCGGAAGCACCGCGCTAGGCTCAGGACTCGTTCTCCTTCAAAGCCAGAAGATTACGGTCGCAGCGAGTGCGATTGCTGAGAAGAAGGCTTGTGGGCAGCGGTC
>NZ_JBSWYX010000071.1:0-899 GCF_056161345.1 Salipiger sp. ABF4_146
GGATGCACCCGAACTGCTGCTGGCCCACCATCTCAAAACGCTTCGGCTGCCCACGTTCCTGCGTGAACATGACAAGCAGGCCCGTATCTGCGCCGCTGAAGGCGTAGATCACGTGCGTTACCTGGCCCGGCTGACCGAGCTGGAACTGATCGACCGGGAACGGCGCATGGTGGAACGCCGGATCAAGGCCGCAAAGTTCCCGACCATCAAAAGCCTGGACAGCTTCGACTTCAAAGCGATCCCGTCGCTCAATAAGATGATGGTGCTGGAGCTGACGCGCTGCGAATGGATCGAACGCAAGGAGAATGTGATCGCGCTCGGTCCCTCCGGCACCGGCAAGACCCATGTCGCCCTCGGGCTGGGACTGGCTGCCTGCCAGAAAGGATTGCCTGTCGCCTTCGTGACCGCCGCAGCCCTCGTGCACGAGATGATGGAGGCCCGTGACGAAAAACGCCTCCTGCAACTCCAGCGCAAACTCGCCAAGGTCAAACTGCTGATCATCGACGAGCTGGGATTCGTCCCCTTGAGCAAAACCGGCGCCGAGCTTCTGTTCGAGCTGATCTCACAGCGCTACGAGCGAGGGTCGACCCTGATCACGTCGAACCTGCCCTTCGAGGAGTGGACCGAAACCTTCGGCACCGAACGCCTGACCGGCGCGCTGCTGGACCGGCTGACACACCACGTCAACATCCTCGAGGTGAACGGCGAAAGCTACCGCCTCAATCAAAGCCGCGCCCGCCTCGCCGCCGCTAACAAATGAACCTCACAAAATTGGCCTGACGGCCAATGCGCCTTGGACCGGGCTTGCTATATGAGGGCCGCACGCTCCAAGGCGCTCGCCCCAAACTGGCCGACTTTTGCTCCGCCACAATGGCCGAATTTTACTCCGCCGTTGACAG
>NZ_JBSWYX010000072.1:0-837 GCF_056161345.1 Salipiger sp. ABF4_146
GATGAGTTGTTCGAGGAGTTGGACCAGGCGATCAACCAAGCGGGGTTCATTCCGCGCGCCGGTCAGATCATCGACGCGAGCCTCATCGCTGCCCCGCGCCAGCGCAACTCCGACGGCGAAAAGGCGGCGATCAAGGCGGGCAAGACCGCGTCCGAGATCTGGCCGGACAGGCCCGCTAAGGCGGCGCAGAAGGACACCAACGCGCGCTGGACAGTCAAGTATTCCAAGGCGAAGACGCGCGCGGACGGCAGCAAGCCGGTCGATCTCGCGATCCCGACCTTCGGCTACAAGAGTCATATCTCCATCGACCGCCAGAATGGGATCATCCGTCGCCAGATCATTACCGACGCGGCACAGCATGATGGCGCGCGTCTGCGCGAGGGGCTTATTCAGACGGTGAATACCGGGCGCAAAGTCTGGGCGGATACCGCCTATCGGTCGGCCGAGAACGAAGCCTGGCTCGCTAACACCGGCATGGTCAGCGAGATCCACCGCAAGAAGCCGCGCGGGCGCCCCATGTCGAAACCCACATCCCGTGCCAACGGTCGCAAATCCGTTGTCCGCTCGAAGGTCGAGCACGTCTTCGGACACCAGAAGGACCGCATGGGACTGGTCATCCGCACCATCGGTCTGCCGCGTGCAAAGGCTGCTATCACGATGGCAAACATGGTCTACAACATGGGTCGATTGCGATGGCTTCTCAGCCGAGTTGCCCCCGCCTGACGCCAACCCAGCCAGAAGACCCGCCTAGCAAATTAAACGTGCCGCGCCAGCGAGCGCATTAGCGCATTCGACCGGACGATCGGTGGCCGCCGAACGGGTTATCGGAGGTCTCCA
>NZ_JBSWYX010000073.1:0-774 GCF_056161345.1 Salipiger sp. ABF4_146
GCTTGTGGGCAGCGGTCGTACCGGGTCGCAACCCTCCTCCAGTCCTTGAGCCTGCCGAACATGATCTCGATCCGGTTGCGCCGTTTGTATCTGCGCTTGTCGTACCGGACGGGCGTCTTGCGTTTCTTCCGGCCCGGGATGCAAGGACGTATCTTCTTGTCCTGCAAGGCTTCTCTGAACCAATCGGCATCATAGCCACGATCTCCGAGCAGCCACTTCACGTTGGGCAACCCGCTGACCAGGGCACGCGCCCCGATGTAGTCGCTGACGGGTCCGGCAGTCAGGAACAGGTCGATGGGTCGGCCCTGGCTGTCGCAGATCGCGTGCAGCTTCGTATTCATGCCGCCTTTGGTTCGGCCAATCAGACGACCACGCCCCCCTTTTTCACGCCCAGGCTGGACGCCGTGCGATGGGCCTTCAGATGAGTTGCGTCGATCATCACGGTCGTCTCCTCACCGTGCTCGGCCGCCAACCCCGCCATGATCCGGGCGAAGACACCCCTGTCGCTCCAACGCTTCCAGCGGTTGTAGAGCGTCTTGTGCGGGCCGTATTCCCTCGGCGCATCTCGCCACCGCAAGCCATTGCGATTGATGAAGATAATCCCGCTCAGGACACGCCGGTCATCAACCCTGGGCTTGCCGTGCGACTTGGGGAAGTAAGGCTCCAGACGCGCCATCTGCGCATCGCTCAGCCAAAAAAGATCAGACATGTTCACCGCTCGTTTTCGAACGGTGAATCACGCTCGTCCAACCAAATCAATGGGTCCTGACCCTA
>NZ_JBSWYX010000074.1:0-689 GCF_056161345.1 Salipiger sp. ABF4_146
CGGGCGGCGATGGCATCGTGGCAGGCGCGCGTGTCGTAGGCGCCGTCGGCCGTCACCGTGGCGATCTCCTCCTCCGCCGGAATCTGGGCGAGCAGATCTGGCAGCATCGGCGCATCGCCGACATTGCTGGACGTGACCTCGATGGCCCGGATCTCCAATGTTTGCTCGTCGATCCCGAGGTGGATCTTGCGCCACACACGCCGTTTCGAGCCGCCATGCTTGCGCGTGTGCCACTCGCCTTCGCCCTCCACCTTGATGCCGGTGCTGTCCACTAGCAGGTGAAGCGCCCCCTTGGAGCCGCGATACGGGATGGTGACGTCCAAGGTCTTCTGGCGACGTGACAGCGTGCTGAAGTCAGGCACGGACCACCCCAGCCCGGACAGTTCCAGCAGGCTCGCCACGAACCCCGTCGTCTGGCGGAGCGGCAGCCCGAGGAGGACCTTGAGGGTGAGACAGGCTTGGATTGCGGCGTCGCTATAGGTTTGCTGGCGACCACGCCGCCCTGACGGCGCCGCTTCCCATTGCATCGAGGGATCGAACCAGACGGTCAGCGATCCGCGCCGCCTCAGCGCCTGATTGTAGCTGCGCCAGTTGGTGGTCTTGTAGGTCGGCTTCGGAGGTCTGCTCATGCTGCCCGGCTAGCATGCTGGATTCACGAGATGAATCCCCTAGATTTGCGCAACAACGCC
>NZ_JBSWYX010000075.1:0-675 GCF_056161345.1 Salipiger sp. ABF4_146
TCATGCCCCACCTCCTGCCAGCAGGCTCATGTAGGATGCGGCGGAGGTGGTAGCGATGTTGGTTCTGGGCAGGAAGGGATAAACATCCAGATCCAGCCTCGGAGGCCTTTGCTCGACCCTGCACAAGATCAGATGCTTGATTGCATCGAAGCTGACCGCTCCCATTCGCAGGGCATCTTTGACGGCAAGATGCAGCACGTCAATCTCGAAGCGCTCCAGAAGGCGCAGGACCTGCACATACTCGCGCTTGCCGGCCTTTCCCTGCCGGGCTTCCAGCAGTCGGCGCAGGGTTTTGAACGCTTCGGGCAACTCCCAGCCCTGCAGAGGCGCGGCCTGATCGAAGGACATGATCTTGCGTTCGATCAGTGCCAGGTAATGCAGTGGATCAAACACCATGTCGCCGGTGTCATAGGAGCGCGAATGCTCGGCGATCACCTCGGCGCCGCAGCCGATGACAACCCGGGTCACGAAGCCCTTGATCCAGACCGCACGGTGGCCGTAGGCAACCGGCACCGAGTCATCATTGCCGCGATAACGCACCACGGATGTCGATGTGACCTGGCCACTTTGCAACTCACAGGCTTCAAAGGGGGTGTCGGGCAAATCCCGCATCGCTGCGAGATCGGCCTTCAGCCGTTCCCCGATGCTGACCTTGTGGCCACGCAGAACATCACC
>NZ_JBSWYX010000076.1:0-664 GCF_056161345.1 Salipiger sp. ABF4_146
TGAGCTGACCCCTGCGAGTGGTCCGGGTTAAATGCTAATGCATGGTCGGCCTTCGATCTATGGGGATGAAGGTCTCCGGTGCCGGTGTCCGATATCCAAGAGCGCTATGCGGCCGAGCGGTGTTGTAGTGTTTTCGCCATCTTTCTATGAGGATTTGCGCCTCTCTCAACGAGTAGAAGACCTCGCCATTCAGGAACTCATCCCTGAACCTGCTGTTGAAGCTCTCGCAGTAGCCGTTCTCCCAGGGTGACCCGGGTTCGATGTAGGCGGTTTTTGCCCCCACCAGTTCGATCCAGTCGCGGACCTTCTGCGCTATGAACTCCGGGCCGTTGTCGGACCGGATGAACCGCGGCGGGCCGCGCTGGATGAAGAGGTCCGTCAGCGCGTCTAGGACATCGGTGGAGTTCAGTCGCCTGTCGACACGGATCATTAACGCCTCCCGCGTATACTCATCGAGGATGTTGAGCGCCCGGTAGGCCCGGCCATCACTGGTCCGGTCCTGCACGAAGTCGTAGGACCAGACGTGGTTGGGATGTTCAGGCTTCAGCCGCACGCAGGAGCCGTCGTTCAGCCAGAGGCGGCCGCGTTTCTTTTGCTTGTGTGGGACCTTGAGCCCTTCGCGCCGCCAAATGCGCGCCACCCGCTTGTGGTTCACCTGCCAGCC
>NZ_JBSWYX010000077.1:0-631 GCF_056161345.1 Salipiger sp. ABF4_146
GCCGGGTCGCCGTGCTGCTGCGCCGGGCGGGCTGGCAGGTGAACCACAAGCGGGTGGCGCGCATTTGGCGGCGCGAAGGGCTCAAGGTCCCGCACAAGCAGAAGAAGCGCGGCAGGCTCTGGCTGAACGACGGCTCTTGCGTGCGGCTGAAGCCCGAGCACCCCAACCACGTCTGGTCCTACGACTTCGTGCAGGACCGGACCAGCGACGGCCGGGCTTACCGGACGCTCAACATCCTCGATGAATATACGCGGGAGGCGTTAATGATCCGTGTCGACAGGCGACTGAACTCCACCGATGTCCTGGACGCGCTGACGGACCTTTTCATCCAGCGCGGCCCGCCGCGGTTCATCCGGTCCGACAACGTCCTATGTCAGGAAAATCTGGCTGCTTAGGTCAGCAGGTCGTGTGGCATCCGGCTGTCCGGATACCCTGATAAGGTTGCCCAGACGGGCTCTGCCGTCAAGAAATGATCTCATCCATAGCAAACACAGGGTACGCGCGCTGGCGGCCCTCACCGTCCTTAATACGAGATCCCACATCCCAAGCAGAAGGCCCGAACATTATCTACGAGGTCAGATTGACTGCCTCCACGGCTCAGTCAGAGAGAGGTCCTTCCGCCTGGGCTCAC
>NZ_JBSWYX010000078.1:0-624 GCF_056161345.1 Salipiger sp. ABF4_146
ATGGCCCGGGCGAGGGTCTCGCCACCGCCGTCGGAGCCGGCGAACAGCCAGTTGCGGCGCCCGATCCCGATCGGGCGCATGGCGCGTTCGGTCGGGTTGTTGTCGATGCCGATGCGCCCGTCCTCGAGGTAGAGCTCGAAGGAGTGCCAACGGGAGAGCCCATAGCGGAAGGCCTTGGCAAGATCGCCCTTGCCTGGGATGCGCACGAGTTGCGCCTCGGCCCACGTCTTGAAGGCGTCGACCTTGGGCCTGGAGTGCTGTTGCCGCGCCGCCTTGCGCAGTCCGGCGGGCTGGCCGGCGATCTGCTGTTCGACGTCGTAGAGCTTCCCGATCCGATCGAGCGCCTCGCGTGCGATCTCCGACTGGGTTGTCTCCCAGACATCGTGGAAGTCGCGTCGCAGATGGGCCCAGCAGGCCGCCTCCCTGAACTGGCTACTGCCGTCCGCCCGCAGCTCATAAAGCTGGGCAAAGCCTGCGTAGGCATCTGCCTGTAGGATGCCGCTGCTGGCGTGCAGGTGCTGCCGGGGATGCTCCCCTTTCCGGTCCGGCGAGAAGCGGTAGACCACACCAGGCGGTGCGCTGCCGGCCCAGGGCCTCTGATCTGAGACATAGGCCCAGACCCGA
>NZ_JBSWYX010000079.1:0-578 GCF_056161345.1 Salipiger sp. ABF4_146
CAAAGGGGGTGTCGGGCAAATCCCGCATCGCTGCGAGATCGGCCTTCAGCCGTTCCCCGATGCTGACCTTGTGGCCACGCAGAACATCACCCCGGCGTTTGCGGCACTGCTCTTCCAGGTGAGCGTTGAACGCGTGCCAGTCCGGAAAGGACGGGATCGGCACCATGAAGTTGCGACGTCCGTAGCCGACCAGCCCCTCCACGGCCCCTTTGTCATTGCCCTTGCCGGGACGGCCATAGCGGTCCCGGATCACGTAATGCGACAACATCGCGCTGAACCGCTGGGTTCTTTGCCGGGAGCCATCCGGCAGGATCCGGGCAACCAGGCAGCGGTCATTGTCATAAAGAACCGACTGGGGAACCGCGCCGAAGAACGCAAAGGCATGAACATGGCCGTCAAGCCACGCCTCGGTATTGGCCGCAGGATAGGCCCGGATGTAGCATGCGTCGCTGTGCGGCAGATCGAGGGCAAAGAAGTGTGCCTTCTCCTCGACGCCGCCGATCATGACAAGCGCTTCACCAAAATCGGCCTGTGCATGACCGGGCGGATGGCTCAGCGGCACGAACATCTCCTTGCCG
>NZ_JBSWYX010000080.1:0-538 GCF_056161345.1 Salipiger sp. ABF4_146
CTCGACGCCGCCGATCATGACAAGCGCTTCACCAAAATCGGCCTGTGCATGACCGGGCGGATGGCTCAGCGGCACGAACATCTCCTTGCCGGTCCGCTTCCGGTCTCGAACGTAATCCTTGACGATGGTGTAGCTGCCATCAAAACCGCACTCGTCCCGCAACCGCTCGAAAATACGCTTGGCGGTGTGACGCTGCTTGCGAGGGCGGCCCCTGTCTTCAGCAAGCCATTGGTCCATCTGGCTGGTGAACGCATCCAGCTTCGGGCGCCTGATCGGCGCTGTCCGCCGATATCCCGGCGGTTCCGAATAGGCCAACATCTTCGCGACACTGTCCCGGCTGATCCCAAAATCCCGGGCAATCTGACGCCCGCTCAACCCATCCTGGAAATGAGCGTGACGCACCTTCAAATACAAGTCCACGGTGTATATCCCCAAGCCCTCCCGAAATCCGAAAGGGCAAAAGTGGACGACTTTTACGCCGCCCGCGACAACACTATGCCGTCGCTACCGTGGCCGAGTATTGCTCCGCCGTTCACAA
>NZ_JBSWYX010000081.1:0-526 GCF_056161345.1 Salipiger sp. ABF4_146
CCGAACGCGCCATGCGCCCGATCGGGATCGGGCGCCGCAACTGGCTGTTCGCCGGCTCCGACGGCGGTGGCGAGACCCTCGCCCGGGCCATGACGTTGATCGAGACCGCCAAGATGAGCGAACTGGACCCGCAGGCCTGGCTGGCCGACGTCCTCGACCGCATCCACGATCACAAGATAAACCGGCTCGACGAACTGCTCCCATGGAACTGGCAGCCGAGAAGCCAGCCTGAGAGCGAGGCCGCCTGATGGCTGAGACAACCTATGTCTGCTTGCTCAGCCACGTTGCCTGCCTGCTCGGAGAGGAGTTGGACCTTCTCGAAGCCATCGTCAGCAACGATGACAACCTCACCTACGGCAATATAGTTAGCGTCCAGCTCGGTCAGGACAACTACCAGACTGCCCTCACGGATGACGGTATCGACGAACTTCGGGACATGCTCATGTCTGCTCGGGTCTCGATCGAGCAATGGCATAGCTTCCTCGAGGACTTCGTGGACGACCCCGACATCATCGAACGCGTCAAG
>NZ_JBSWYX010000082.1:0-517 GCF_056161345.1 Salipiger sp. ABF4_146
TGGACACCTCCGGAAACCACTGGCTGATTGATGATCATCGTGATTCACTGTCCGTAACGGGTGGAGGGGATCATGGCCAAGCAATCAGGGTTCTGGAGCGTCGACGACCGGCTGGCGGAGATTTCAGCGGGTGGCGATCCGCTCGAGACCCTGAACAGCACGGTGGATTTCGAACGTTTCCGTCCGATCCTTGAGCGAGCGGCTGGCTGCCCGCGCAGTTCGAAGGGCGGTCGTCCGCCGCTGGATGCGGTGCTGAAGTTCAGGATGCTGGTGCTGCAAAGCCTGCATGGCCTCAGCCTCGAGGCGACCGAGCGCATGGTCAGGGATCGGCTCAGTTGGATGCGCTTCTGTGGGTTGGGCATCGCTGACACCGTGCCCGATGCGAACACGCTGTGGGACTTCCGGGAAGCGCTCATCAAGGCCGACGCGCTCGATGAGTTGTTCGAGGAGTTGGACCAGGCGATCAACCAAGCGGGGTTCATTCCGCGCGCCGGTCAGATCATCGACGCGAGCCTCA
>NZ_JBSWYX010000083.1:0-509 GCF_056161345.1 Salipiger sp. ABF4_146
CAGATCCTCGAAGCCGTGCCCGGCGCCGATCTGTCGGGCCTGACCACCGACGAGATCGTCGTCATCGCCCAAGCCATGGACCGCGTCGACGGCGCAGCCCAGAAGTCCGGCACCGCTCGCGCGCTGATCGACAACCTGCGCTGAGGGCGGCCTGCGCGGCACCCCGCGCGCCCCACTCTGCGACCTGACGGGCCACGGCACAACCGGGCCCGTCCCCCTCCCCGGGGCGCCTCGCCCCGCTCCCACATCCGGGTTCGACAGCTCCGCAAGAGAGCCGCGCCCACCCCACGGAAGGACCAGACAATGAAAACTCTTATCGCATCCGCCCTCGTCGCAACCGCCGCTCTGACCGGTGTGGCCTCCGCCGCGACCGAGACCGGCGGCCCGGCCGCTCGCCAGATCCTCGAAGCCGTGCCCGGCGCCGATCTGTCGGGCCTGACCACCGACGAGATCGTCGTCATCGCCCAAGCCATGGACCGCGTCGACGGCGCAGCCCAGAAGTCCGGCAC
>NZ_JBSWYX010000084.1:0-483 GCF_056161345.1 Salipiger sp. ABF4_146
CGCCCTCGCCCTGATAATAGACCTCGGTGCCGGTGACATCCGAGGGCAGCAGATCGGGGGTGAACTGGATGCGGCTGAAGTCGCATTCGAGATTGCGCGCCAGCGCCTTGATGGCGCGGGTCTTGGCCAGCCCCGGCAGCCCCTCGACCAGCAGGTTGCCATTGGCCAGCAAGCCTATCAGCAGCCGCTCGATCACCTCGCGCTGGCCGATGATCGCCTCGCCCATGCGCGCGCGCAGGCTTTCGATCTGCCCCCGCGTGCCGGTTTCGGTCATGCCTTCCATTTCTGACTTACCCTTCCGCCCAACTCACTCACCCGGGAACACCGTGCGCCAGTCCTGCGCCATGTCGACAATCGTCCAGCCGAGGCCCGGCCCTTCGTCGAGCCCGCGGTTCAGCGTGCCGATGTGCCCGTCTCGGTCATAGGCGAACTCGCGCTCGGCATCGGTGTGATGCACCAGCAGCCCGAACGACGGACCGTCGC
>NZ_JBSWYX010000085.1:0-448 GCF_056161345.1 Salipiger sp. ABF4_146
CGAAAATCCTCGAGTGATGATCGCATGCCCGGCGCCCGCGCCGGGCAGCTGATCGCGAAAGGGCCGCCCATTGGGCGGCCCTTTTTCGTTGCTGGGTGTGCCTCGATGATCGGTAGTGGCGCAAGCGCGTGGCGGCGCCTGCGATGATCTGTGGCGGGGCTCCGTGGCCTTGGCTTGTGGCGGCGGCTTGGCGGACGCCGGCGGAATACTTCAAGGATGGCAGCGCTGCTCAGGCTGCCTCTCTAGCAACGGCAAAGGCCCCCGCGATTTCTCGCGGGGGCCTCGTCTTCATGGATTGCCGGGGCGGTGGCGCGCCCCTGTGGCGGCTCTCAGCGCAGGTTGTCGATCAGCGCGCGGGCGGTGCCGGACTTCTGGGCTGCGCCGTCGACGCGGTCCATGGCTTGGGCGATGACGACGATCTCGTCGGTGGTCAGGCCCGACAGATCGG
>NZ_JBSWYX010000086.1:0-431 GCF_056161345.1 Salipiger sp. ABF4_146
GCGCCGATCTGTCGGGCCTGACCACCGACGAGATCGTCGTCATCGCCCAAGCCATGGACCGCGTCGACGGCGCAGCCCAGAAGTCCGGCACTGCCCGCGCGCTGATCGACAACCTGCGCTGAGGACGGCCTGCGCGGCACCCCGCGCGCCCCACTCTGCGACCTGACGGGCCACGGCACAACCGGGCCCGTCCCCTCCCCGGGGCGCCTCGCCCCGCTCCCACATCCGGGTTCGACAGCTCCGCAAGAGAGCCGCGCCCATCCCACGGAAGGACCAGACAATGAAAACCCTTATCGCATCCGCCCTCGTCGCAACCGCCGCTCTGACCGGTGTGGCCTCTGCCGCGACCGAGACCGGCGGCCCGGCCGCTCGCCAGATCCTCGAAGCCGTGCCCGGCGCCGATCTGTCGGGCCTGACCACCGACGAGATCG
>NZ_JBSWYX010000087.1:0-429 GCF_056161345.1 Salipiger sp. ABF4_146
GGTGGCGGAAGCAGTATGGCGGGATGAACCGGGCACAGTTGTCGCGGCTGAAGGAGCTCGAGAAGGAGAACCTGAGGCTGCGGCGGGCGGTATCTGACCTGACGCTCGAGAAGCTGATCCTGACCGAGGCTGCACAGGGAAACTTCTGAGCCCTTCGCGCCGCCGCGAGTGCGTGGAGCATGTGTGCGAGACACTCGGCATCTCCGAACGCCGGGCCTGCCGGGTGCTTGGCCAGCACCGCTCCACGCAACGCAAGCCACCACAGGGCCGGGAAGACGAGGCGCGGCTGACCGCCGACGTCATCGAACTGGCCCGGGAGTATGGCCGCTACGGCTACCGCCGGGTCGCCGTGCTGCTGCGCCGGGCGGGCTGGCAGGTGAACCACAAGCGGGTGGCGCGCATTTGGCGGCGCGAAGGGCTCAAGGTCCC
>NZ_JBSWYX010000088.1:0-371 GCF_056161345.1 Salipiger sp. ABF4_146
TGTAGGTCGGCTTCGGAGGTCTGCTCATGCTGCCCGGCTAGCATGCTGGATTCACGAGATGAATCCCCTAGATTTGCGCAACAACGCCCCTGCGAGTTGAAAGCGCATTGCTGCCCCAAGACGCCCTCGCGGAAAATCCTCCGGTCGATCTTCGAGCCCTCCCGGGATCGGGCGCGTGCGATTGCTCAGACGCCCGGCTACGCGATCTCCTGCAAGCTCCGGAAAAAGGTAGAGATGCTCTTCGCGCATTTGAAGCGCATCCTGGGCCTCAACCGTCTCGGATTGCGAGGCCCGAGCGGCGCACGTGATGAATTCCACCTCGCAGCCGCCGCACAGAACCTCCGGAAGCTCGCAAAGCTCCTTCCGATCCC
>NZ_JBSWYX010000089.1:0-328 GCF_056161345.1 Salipiger sp. ABF4_146
CATTCGCCCGGCGTGACATAGCCGATGTCATTGGTGGCGCCGACCAGTTCGACGTCGGTGTCGCCGCGTAGCGGGTGCGGCGCGTCGCGGCCCGGATCGTCGTTCCACGACACCCCCTGTCCGCCGCTGTCGAAATTGGCTGCGGCGACGGTCAGGCTACCGTCGAGCAGCGGCGCGTCGGGACCGGGGAAGGGCGCCTGTTCGGGGCCCGTCACCGGCACGTCGGCAACGCTGAGAGTGAAGCTGCTGCTGGTCGCCAGCCCGTCCGGGTCGGTGGCGGTGACCGTCACCGTGTAGTCGGTGTCGGCGTCCACCTGCGGCGCGGTGC
>NZ_JBSWYX010000090.1:0-291 GCF_056161345.1 Salipiger sp. ABF4_146
GCAGGCCATCGTCCCCCGCCACGATATCGAGCGTGGAGTCGAGAAGCCCGTCTTCTCCGGTGACCACATCGAGCGTGCCGGTGACGATGCCGTCTTCGCCGGTGAGGCTATCCAGCAGGCCATCGTCCCCCGCCACGATATCGAGGGTGGAGTCGAGGAGCCCGTCCTCTCCGGCGACCGCATCGAGCGTGCCGGTGACTATGCCCTCTTCGCCGGTGAGGCTGTCGAGCAGGCCGTCATCGCCTGCGACTGTATCGAGCGTGGAGTCGAGAAGCCCATCCTCGCCGGTGA
>NZ_JBSWYX010000091.1:0-248 GCF_056161345.1 Salipiger sp. ABF4_146
ATGGCCCGGGCGAGGGTCTCGCCACCGCCGTCGGAGCCGGCGAACAGCCAGTTGCGGCGCCCGATCCCGATCGGGCGCATGGCGCGTTCGGCCGGGTTGTTGTCGATGCCGATGCGCCCGTCCTCGAGGTAGAGCTCGAAGGAGTGCCAACGGGAGCGCCCATAGCGGAAGGCCTTGGCAAGATCGCCCTTGCCTGGGATGCGCACGAGTTGCGCCTCGGCCCACGTCTTGAAGGCGTCGACCTTGGG
>NZ_JBSWYX010000092.1:0-244 GCF_056161345.1 Salipiger sp. ABF4_146
CTCGGCTTGCCTGAAGGGCTGGCCGCTGATTCAATTTGGCTGCGGCAGCTTGAGGTGAACGGCGATGATGGGGTCCCGGCAGGAAGCGCAAGGCGCTCTCTTCTACGAGTTCTCGATCGAAACGCACGTTCCGCCGGACCACATGCTCAGATAGGTTGATCAATTCGTCGACCTGGCCAGCATCCGGCAGCACCTGGCGCCATTCTACAGCTCCACCGGACGGCCGTCGGTTGATCCGGAACTA
>NZ_JBSWYX010000093.1:0-243 GCF_056161345.1 Salipiger sp. ABF4_146
CTTCCTCGGCCTCGGCATCGGCGAGCGGTCCTGCCACCGGCGCGGCGTTGGTCTCCACCTGCTCCAGCGAGAAGCTGCGGAAGTCGAGGATGTAGCCATTGCTGGCCAGGGCGCCGTCGAAGGTGAAGCGCAGGGTCTGCTCTCCGGCCGCAAGGGCGATCTCGGTGGTTGGCGTCTCGGCGAAGGTGGTGCCGCCGAAGCCGGTGTCGGGCCCGTTGCTGTCGGGCAGGTCGAAGCTGGCCA
>NZ_JBSWYX010000094.1:0-239 GCF_056161345.1 Salipiger sp. ABF4_146
GCTCAGCCAAAAAAGATCAGACATGTTCACCGCTCGTTTTCGAACGGTGAATCACGCTCGTCCAACCAAATCAATGGGTCCTGACCCTAAGTCAACGCCGATGATAGCAATTTCCTTCATAGCCTTTTCCTCCTGATTCTTGATGGATTGAATAGCCCCGTGTATCGTGGACGCCTTCTTCGCTAATTTTGAGGCAAGGAGGCCATGATGAGCAGCAGCAAGTTCAGCGATGAGTTCAA
>NZ_JBSWYX010000095.1:0-202 GCF_056161345.1 Salipiger sp. ABF4_146
GCGAGAGAAGCCGGAAGACATTGTCACCAAGCTGCGTCAGGTCGAGGTGCTGCATGGCCAGGGCCTGTCGATGGCCGATGCGGTGCGGCAGATCGGGATATCGCAGCATACGTTCTACCGGTGGCGGAAGCAGTATGGCGGGATGAACCGGGCACAGTTGTCGCGGCTGAAGGAGCTCGAGAAGGAGAACCTGAGGCTGCGG